>JAYSWW010000440.1:0-7240 GCA_043717805.1 Ferruginibacter sp. | reverse complement strand
GTTTGTTACAATGAATCAAAACTATGAACAATAAGCTCTAAAACTACCGGATCACCCATTTAAACAATTTCAATTTTCCCCTGAACGGTGGATATTTGACCGAAGGGTCGAACCAGGTTGGCGTTTTCATTACAGCTTTTTTATGGCTAAATGTGTCGAAGCTGTATTTGCCGTGGTAATGCCCGCTTCCGCTGAAGCCCCGGCCACCAAATGGAAGATTGTGATTGGTCAGGTGCCAGCTTGCATTGTTTACACAGCCTCCGCCAAATGCCACTGATTGCAACCAGGCTTTTTCTTTTGATCTGCTGGAAGTAAAAATGTAAAATGCCAATGGGTTTTTATTGCTGGCAATCATACCCAACGCCTCTTCCATATCCCGGAAAGGTATAATTGGTAACAAAGGCCCGAATATTTCTTCTTTCATAATAGAACTGTCCATGCTCACATCGGACATCAGTGTTGGTTCAATGTACAATTTATCTTTATCTTTTTTGCCGCCATGAATGATCTTTCCATCAGCAAAATATTTTGTCAACCTGTTGAACTGCTTTTCATTGATGATCTTGCCATAGTTATCATGTATTTGAGGATCATCGCCGAAAAAATTTTTTATATGATTTTTAATTGCAATGACGAGTTCATCCATTTTAGATGCATGTACCAGTACGTAATCGGGTGCCACGCACATTTGCCCTGCATTTGAAAATTTCGTCATGGCAATACGCCTGGCTGCTACTTTTATATCAGCATCAGATTCAACCACGCAGGGGCTTTTGCCGCCAAGTTCCAGTGTTACCGGAACCAGGTTGTTCGCCGCCATCTGGTAAATTATTTTCCCAACCGACGTACTACCGGTGTAGAATACATGATCAAAAATAAAATTGTTCATCATTCCCGGTATTACCGTGGCCCCGTCTCCTTCGGTGAATAAAATATAATCCGCATCATACGTTTCAGTGATCATTTTTTTAACAATGGCTGCGGTAGCCGGGGCAAACTCTGAAGATTTCAGCACAACACAATTACCGGCAGCGATGGCGCCAATAAGCGGAGTCAGCAATAATTGCATTGGGTAGTTCCAGGGGCTTATGATGAGTACAACGCCCAATGGTTCAGACATAATAAAACTTTTCGAAGGAAGGTTGAGCAGGTTGGTTCCAACAGCTTCGGTCATCATCCAGCTTTCCAGGCTTTTCAACGTATTATTGATCTCTGCCAATACAAAACCATTTTCAGTGACCCAGCATTCTTCCGGGCTTTTTTTCAGGTCATCAAATAAAGCCTGGTAGATCTGTTCTTCATGTTGTTTTAAAACATCTCTTAATTTTAATAATTGCTTTTTTCTGAAATCGAATGGCCTGGTTTTACCACTATTAAAATTTTTACGGATAGCAGTTAATTCGTTAAGAGTTGGCATTGCCTTAAATTTGATTTAAAGTTAGCAACAAAATGATGAGTGATGAACAATATATGCAGCAAGCTATTAAAGAAGCCCAAAAAGCTTTTGAAACAGATGAGGTTCCTGTTGGAGCTATTGTGGTTATGAATGAAACGATCATTGCAAAAGCTCACAACCAGGTTGAATTGCTGAATGACAGTACAGCACATGCAGAGATCCTGGCACTTACGACTGCTTATAATTCATTGGGAAGCAAATACCTTCCCGATGCTACTTTATACGTAACAGTTGAGCCCTGCCTGATGTGCAGTGGGGCGCTTTACTGGAGCAAGATCGGTCGAATAGTTTTTGGAGCATACGATGACAAGAATGGTTACCGGCGAACGACCGGCGAGAACAATCCCTTTCATCCAAAAACGATCATCATTGGCGGCATACTGGCAGATGAATGTGGCAGGCTGATGAAAGATTTTTTTAAAGCAAAAAGATAAGTTTCGAAATGTGAAACTTCTTACTTTCATTTAATTTGATTTCAACTTATTGGCTTTAATTTTGTAACTATAATATGCAATCATTTTTTACACGTATAAATCTATAAAACATGGCATTTACATTAGCACCCCTTCCTTACGCATACGAAGCTCTGGAACCTCATATTGACACACTAACCATGCAAATACACCACGATAAGCACCACCAGGCTTATGTTGACAACTTAAATAAGGCCATAGCCGGAACAGACAATGAAACAAAATCACTGGAAGACCTGGTAAAAACAGCTGGCAGCATCAGCCCGGCGGTACGCAACAACGGTGGCGGCCACTGGAACCATACATTTTTCTGGGAAAGCCTTGCCGGAAATGCAGGAGGCAAACCTTCGGGAAAACTGGCTGAAGCCATTGATGCGGCATTTGGTTCTTTTGATGCTTTCAAAGAAAAGTTCAGCCTGGCAGGCATGACACGTTTCGGAAGCGGTTGGGCATGGCTGATAGTTAAGGATGGCAAACTGGAAGTAAGCTCTACTCCAAACCAGGACAATCCATTGATGGATGTTGCAGAAGTAAAAGGCATGCCCATTTTAGGTGCAGATGTTTGGGAACACGCATACTACCTGAAATATCAAAATAAGCGTGCAGATTATCTGGCAGCTTTCTGGAATGTGGTTAACTGGAAGAAAGTTGAAGAAAGGTTTGAAGCTGCAGGGAAATAAGAATTTTTTTTCGCCGGTTTTAATATCGAACAAGGAATATCGAATGATGAATTGGATTTTTCCGATCCGCATTCAGTATTCCTTGTTCTTTATTCCTTGTTCTTTATTCCTTGTTCCTTGTTCTTTGTTCAATATTCTATGGAACAGGATCATATCCATGCCCGCCCCAGGGATGACATTTTCTCACCCTGTTTATTGTAAGTACAAGTCCTTTTATTGGTCCGTATTTTTTTAATGCTTCAATACCATATTGTGAACAGGTGGGCGTAAACCTGCATTTAGGGCCAAGCCACGGAGATATGATCCATTGATATAGTTTTATCAGGATGATAAATGGCAGGCTAAGTATGTATTTAAGTTGTTGCATCCACAAATTTTATAAGACGCTGAATGATGATACCGGTTTTTTCAAATACCAATTCATATTCCGGGAGATCTTTACCCATGTATAATATAAAAACAGACAATTGTTTGTTTTGCTCCTGCAGGTGATCCTGTAATTTGTTTTTTTGCAAACGCCATGCTTCCCTCATCAATCGCTTGATCCGGTTCCGGTCTGTAGCTTTTTTAAAATTCCTGCTGCTAACCCCAACAGCAGTTTGCAATACGGCAGCTTTATTTTCCGGAAGCCAGATCACTTTAAATGGAAAGTTGGAAAAACTGTTTCCTTTTCCAAAAAGCGAATCGATGGCTTTACGGCTTTTGAGTTTATCTGCTTTCCTGAAAAAATATCGTGTAGTTGTTGACAATGGATAAAATTAAAAAAGCCTCTGCAAACGCAAAGGCTAATATACATTTTTCCAACATTGACCTGAATCAATGCAGAAATATCAGTCTATTTTTTTGAACCGTGTTCGTCAGAAACTGTAAGCTTATGACGTCCCTTAGCTCTGCGGCTTGCCAATACTTTGCGGCCATTGGCATCCTGCATGCGCTTACGAAATCCGTGAACAGACTTTCTACGGCGTGTATGGGGTTGGTAGGTTCTTTTTTTTCCGGGCATTTTTTTATGTTTTTCCTTTTACAAATATTGTTAATGTTCGTTTCTACCAGCCGGGCACCATCCCCGCTGCTTGTGAAAGGACGGCAAAGGTAGGGGTTTAATGATAAAATGTAAAACGATTTTAAAAGATTTTGACATTTTTTTTACTGTAATTCAATCATTTATGACAACTTTATTTTTTCCGATACCAGGTTTTCAGAAAAAAACAAACCTGCGTGGTTATTAAAATCACTCACATCGCCGGTTGTATAAAATTTCCTGGAAGCATTTTTACTGCATTTTGTTTCAATTTCAGGATGCCGGATCAGGTAATCCTTTAACCCGGCCGCAACAATTTCACCCTGGGCTATAACCGAAATACCAGCCGGAATAAACTTCCTGATCTTTTCCATCAACAACGGGTAATGGGTGCAGGCGAGTAAAATGGTATCAATGGCTGTATCCTTCTCCAGTAAAAGATCAATATGTTTTTTTACAAAATAATCTGCCCCGGGCGACAGGTGTTCGTTGTTTTCTATCAATGGAACCCAGATGGGGCAAGCTTCCTGTTGAACTGTTATATGTGGATAGAATTTTTCGATCTCAATCAGGTAAGAACCCGACTGAACCGTTCCGGAGGTACCCATTACACCCACATGGCCCGACTTACTGTATCCTCCAATTACTTCGGAAGTGGGTCTGATTACACCCAATACCCTTTTCAAGGGATCAATTTGAGGAAGGTCTTTTTGTTGAATGGTTCGCAATGCTTTTGCCGAAGCAGTGTTACATGCAAGTATTACCAGGTGACATCCCTGTGAAAAAAACCATTTTACACTTTGCAGGGTATATTCATAAACGGTTTCAAAATCCCTGCTACCATAAGGTGCCCGGGCATTATCACCCATGTATATATAATCGTATTGCGGTAAGATTGCAGTTATTTCTTTTAAAACAGTCAGTCCGCCATAACCACTATCAAAAATTCCGATCGGTCTTTGATTTTCCATTTTCCAAAAATAATAAAGCCATCCGTGTTAATGCAGATGGCTTTAAATAATTTATATTTTATATTTTAAGGCTTTTTAGGGGTTGCCGGTTTTTGAATTGGTGCAACATCTTTGATCCCCATTTTCTTTTTCACCAGGCCGATCAGGTCTTCACCCGGAGGGCCTACGATAACTGAGTTTGCATCAAGTATGTATGCATAACCATTTTCCTTTGCTACTTCTTTAATTGTTGCCATCGCCTTTTCACGCAATGGAGTTATTTTTTCCTGCGCCTTTTGCTGGTACATATCCTGGGCCTGTTGATTCCAGCCCTGAACCCTCTGATACAAAGCGATCAGTTCATTTCTTTTTATTTCTTTCATGCTGGGAGAAAGTTTTGCAGAATCCTTTACAAACAAACTGTCTTTATCACCCAACTCCTTCATCATATCCTGTCCCTGCTGGGCAAGTGATGCCTGGTATTCTTTTAATTCACCATCTGCCTTTTCTGCTTCCGGCATTACACCAATCAATTCATCCATGCTGATATACCCGATCTTGTTCTGTGCAGCTGCATGAAAGAATGTTCCCAATACCATTGCGCCTGCTACGATTAATTTTTTCATTGTTTTTTTTACGTTTATTAATGTTTATTTTTAATGATTATAAGTGATCAATTCCTGATTTTTTGCTGCTTACAATTTTACTATTCTCATTTATTTAACACCCAGGTTTCTAAGTACATCTTCGCTTTTGTCCAATTTTGGGTCGGCAAATATAACAGTAATTCCTTCACTTTTATCAAGTATAAAGTCATATTGTTTTTCCAAAGCTAATTTTTGCACTGCGTTGTAAACCTTGTCCTGTATTGGTTTTATCAATTCCTGTCTTTTCTTAAACAGGTCGCCTTCAAAACCAAAACGCTTGCGTTGCAGGTCACGCAATTCCTTTTCCTTGTTATACAATTCATCCTCTCTTTTCTTTTTAAGCTGGTCGGGAAGCATAACCTGTTCTGCATCATAATCTTTGAACATTTTATCCAAAGCCGCCTGTTTCTGGTCAATTTCCTGTTGCCATAGAAGGCTTAACTGGTCAAGCTTTGTCTGGGCTTCCTTGTATTCCGGTATCTTATCTAAAATGTATTTTGAATCAATTACCCCATAACGTTGTGCATTTGCTGAAATTACAACGATGACCAGGCAGCTAGCAACCAATAATAATTTTTTCATAATAAATGTTATTTACAAATAAAGTATTAATCAAGTTAATGAAAAAACAATTTATTCAGGTTCCTGCCCAAGCAGGAAGGTAAATTTAGCGGCTCCCTTAATGCCACTTGACTGATTGTAGCGGTCAAGGCCTATGCCATAATCAAATCCCAGCAAACCAAACATTGGCAAAAAGAAACGTGCACCAACACCTACAGAGCGTCTTAATTTAAAAGGATTGTAATCTTTGAAATTATACCAGCCATTTGCTGCTTCAAAAAATGCAAGCCCGTAAATAGTGCTGCTGGCGCTTGTACTGAAAGGATAGCGCAGTTCAACGGTATATTTATTAAAAATTGTAAAGAATTCTGATGGCGTTATTCCGTCGGGATTTAATTTGGGGTTTGAATTGCTGTAAACCGGGTAACCCCTGTGTGCAATGATATCATATCCCAACAAAGCTGTTGTATTGCTTAAACCTGCATCACCCAGTTGAAAGCGCTCAAAAGGAGATGTTTCCAATTGTTGATTGTACTTGCCTATAAAGCCATACTTGGCTGCAACTTTTAAAATAAACTGTTTGTTTTTATCTGCACCTTTTGCCCTGCCGATCGGTACATACCATTCTGCGTTTACACGCCATTTGTGAAACTCAGGTAATTTATACTGATTGGCTGCACCGGAAGTGATTCCCATCAGTGAATATGGAAGGGTGAATTGCCCGCTCACTAAAAAGTTTGAACCGCTTGTTGGAAATATAGGATTCGGACCGGCAGAATTGCGTAACAAAGTGATCTTTAAACTGACATTTGTTGATGTTCCTGTACTGATCCCTTTAAAAATATTGGGATAATTCCTCAACTTATACTGTTGAAAATTCAATGAATAAATAAGATTGAAAAAGTCATCTGGCTTTTTTAATTGTTTACCAAGTGAAACACCAAATCCCACTGTTTTTACATAAGAAGTATTTCCACATGATTTGCAATAGCTGCCCAGGCTGTCATATGCATTGGCATACTTTGTATTAAAATAACTCAGGGAGAAGGAGTTCCTTTTCTTACCGCCCAGCCAGGGTTCTGTAAATGAAAAGTTATATGACCTGTATGCTTTTCCGTTAGATTGTATCCTTGCGCTGAGCTTTTGTCCGTCACCGGAAGGCAATGGATCCCAACTGGATTTCTTAGTGATATTTTTAATGGAGAAGTTATTAAATGTAACCCCAAGTGTTCCGGTTAAACCAATGCCGCCGCCAAAGCCTGCAGAAAGTTCAAGCTGGTCTGCTGATTTTTCTTCCACCTGCCAGTTAATATCTACTGTACCATTATCTGAATTGGGTGTAACCTGCGGATTGATCGTTTCGGGATTAAAGAATCCAAGCTGTGACAATTCCCTTTGTGTACGAATGATGTCAGAACGGCTGAATTTTTCACCGGGAATGGTCCTTAATTC
>JAYSWW010000439.1:0-2828 GCA_043717805.1 Ferruginibacter sp. | reverse complement strand
TACTTGAAAATCCATGCAAATGTTCACAAACATGATAATAATCTAAAATGGAAACCGCTTTTGGAAAAGCATCTTCTATCCAGTTTTTTATCCACGTAGCCCCATCCGAAATAAATACCAAACGGTTACCCAGATTACCATATTTATCTATCAGGTTGTCCATCATTTTTGTAAATTCCTTATGGCCGCCTAAATGAGCGGTGTATTGTGAATGGCTTATCCACCCTGGTTTTTCTTCTGCATGCAGGCAATCACTGCTTTTAAAAAGCCTACCCACTTTTACTTCGCTCCAGCCTTCTTCACGGGTGAGTATCATCGAGCCATCTGCTTCTGCATACATCACTTCATCTGCTTTAACAGGGCTTAAAACCGTTTCTTCATTTACTGTAGCTGCTACTGCTTTTCCATAAAAATCTGTTACCCTGTAAATCTGTGTTTCACTCACTTCTATTTGTAACATTTCTTTAAGCACTTCATTGCTTTTTTCGTAGCTATCCAACTGGCCACAATATGTCATTAACTGCTGCATCCTTGGGCTTATCTGAAAGCCATTTACCGCTTCGCTAAAGGGATGGTCTTTGGCTATCGTCAGCTCCCCAAAAACGGTTAGAGTTTTTTTTTCTCCTGTCGCCAGGAAGTGTGCTGATATTTTTTTCTAAAACCTCTCTGCCCAGCTTTGCCCAAAGCTTTATAAAGTCATTTTCGTAATCATAAAAATTATCAATCTTGTTCAAGGCATTCAGCTCATCATAATGAGCACTTACTGATGCAATCAATTGTTCCTTTGTCATAAAATGGTGGATTAGTTCATTAAATTTACACTTTTTAGTGCGACAATTTGAAATGCACCCATCCAAATCTATTATTAATAATCCCCTTTAATAGTTTTATCTTCCACAGAAATTTAAGATAAAAATCACTTCTATAAATCTTAATCGATGGCAAATATTTTAGACAATGAAATACTGCTTGGTCTAAAGAAAAGCGAAGCCATCTACAAAACTGTTGCGGAGCTATCACAGTATATTTTTAATGCAGACAGCCTTGAAGGCAGAGATGCTTATTTAAAAGAACTGGAATTTCTTTTACAGGGAATAAAAGGAACAGATGCTCATCTTACCATTTTCAACCACACCACATTTGCACCCGAACTGGAGGTAGGTCATTCGGAGTTCTGGGGGGAATTACCTGAAGGAACTATGCAGGAACGTATGATTTCTATACTTGGCCTACTCAATAAAGAATATGCTAAATTTCCTTACGAATCGGTGGAATGGTTTACTAAAGTGTTACTGGAGATTCCATTTGAAGAACGGGTGAACATGAAGATTCACCATAGTTGTATGCGGTTTACCCGGTTGGATGGAAAACCTATTTGCATTTTTTCGCAGGGTATGCCAATACAGGTAGATGAACAGCGTAATTTTAAGTACACCCTCAATTATGTGCAAAATATTCATCACCTGATTAAAAAAGATTTTTCTTATTACTGGATTCGATTTGCTTACGGACAACAAAAACAATTTGTGCAAACTTTTCATTCAAACGATAAACTATTCTCCAAACATGACCTGTTAAGTGTACGGGAAAAAGAAATTCTGAAAATGATTGCTGCAGATATTGATACCAAAGAAATATCCAGGCAGCTTTTTATAAGCCCCAATACGGTTGGCAACCACCGCAGCAATATGATAGAAAGGCTTGGAGCAAGAGATACGACTGCATTGGTGCAGCTGGCTAAGATGACAGAAATGATTTAACACTACTCTCCCATTGCCCCGATAATCTCAATGAAAAGGGGCCTATAATTTTAATAAATAAATTAAAAGAATAATCTTTCAACTGTCCAGTATCCTGCCATAATAGTTATCAATACAGATAATGGAATCACCATATTTTTGCGGTAATAGGTTTTGTTGCCAAACCATTTCCCAAATA
Source organism: Ferruginibacter sp. (assembly GCA_043717805.1). Taxonomy (GTDB): domain Bacteria; phylum Bacteroidota; class Bacteroidia; order Chitinophagales; family Chitinophagaceae; genus Ferruginibacter. The sequence goes on along the minus strand of JAYSWW010000439.1, from coordinate 890 downwards.
AAAAAAATGCAGTTAAGATAACAGTAATCTGTCCCAACTCAACACCTATATTAAACATGACCAATGAACTGAGGTAAGCATTTTGTGGTAAGCCTACCGAACCCAATGCATTGGCAAAACCCATACCATGCACCAGGCCAAATAAAAACACAATGCCAATACGTGATTTTTTTAAGGTTGGCGAGAAGATGTTTTCAAGTGCCACATACATGATAGAAAGAGCAATAATGGGCTCTACAATTGCCGGTGGGGGTGTAATTATTTTATACATTGCCAACCCCAGTGTGATGGAATGTGCCACTGTAAAAGCAGTAGCCTGCCATAATACAGGTTTTAATTTAGGGCTTAGTAAAAACAAACTCAGCACAAAAAGAATATGATCGAACCCAAGCTGTATGATATGTGAAAAGCCAAGCTGTCCGTATAAAATAGCAGCATCTGTACTGCTCATCGTTTCCAGTTCACCCACCACATCATGTGCTGCTACGGATTGGTTTAATAAAAAAAACATCATCAATAACCCCACTACTTTTAGTGATAAGCTTCTCTTATTTCCTGATAAATTACTCATGTGGTTATTAATAATGTTGCAACTATTTATTGTTTTTGTTAAAAGAAAAATGCCAGTTTCAATCTTGCAAACACAGGGTTGCCGGGTGTAAAATTTAATTCGGTAACAGGCGCTACTTCATTTCGCAGTCGCGATTCTGTTGCAAACTGCGCTTCATTCCATTTTACATTAAAGATATTTTCTACCGCCAATCCAATCTCATAGGTTTTTTTGGAATAATTGACAGATGCATCCAGCAAAAAATATCCTTTGGCCACCACACTGTTATCTTCATTGGCGGGCCTGCTTTTTATATAACGGTAATTGAGTCCGCCATTAA
>JAYSWW010000438.1:0-2842 GCA_043717805.1 Ferruginibacter sp. | reverse complement strand
TTACAACTGAATCCTGGGCGTTCGTTTTATAAATACCTGTACACAAAAGGAGCAACAGGATGGCAATTATTTTATGATGGAAGTTCGCTTTCATGATCTGTTATGGTTTTATAAATTGATATTACCGGAAAAATCCTGGCAAAAATTGTTATGATCAATAAAACTCCTGCCAGCGACCCCATGGCAATTGCCCACTCTTCCCAACTGGGAAAATAATGACTGAACTTTGCAGGGGCATCATATTTTGGTAAAAAAGGGTGTAACATAGTTGGTGTGACGATCAGGTAACGTTTAAACCATGCTCCCACCACTACCATTACGCCTGCAACAAACATGGCATTTGGTTTTCTTCCTTTCGGAAATATTACAATGAAAATCGGAATGATCATACCAATAAAAATGGCAAACCAGAAGAGAGGTGCAAATTCTCCGGCAAAAAGCATGGTTAGGTGTTCCTCTTCAGGTTTTTTCATTTTAAATGCCGGTACCAGGTATTCATTGACGTTAAAATACAAATACAATAAGGCGAGCATAACCAGAATTCTACCAATCTTATCGAAGTGTCGTTCTGTAATATAGTGTTCAAGTTTATAAACCCATCGGAAAACATACATAGCGACTACCACGCCACCTGCACCTACTAAGAAAGCTCCTGAAACAAAATATGCACCAAAATTGGTACTATCCCAGCCGGGACGGTAAGTTGTTGCAAACAACCAGGAAGTTACTGTATGGATGCAAAATGCAACCGGGATGATTACAATACAAATAATAGTAATAGCTCTGTCTCTGATCTTTTCCTGGTCAGGTGTACCTTTCCAAAAATTACCAAGCCAACGGTATAATTTGGCAAAAGGCTTGCCCAGTTTATCTTTTGCAGCGATCATTATCCTGATATCCGGTAACAATGTAATGTATAATAAAAACAAGGAAAGGCAGAAGTAAGTTGTGATCACAATAACATCCCACATGATGGGCGATTGTATTCGTCCGTGAGTAAACAGGTAAATCAGTCTTTCGGGCCGCCCCATATCAACAATGATGATGAGGGCTGCGAAAGTAATAGCGGATACTGCTATCATTTCGGATATTCTTGTCAGTGGTGTACGCCAGGGAACATTGGAGAGACGAAAAATAGCTGTTATCAATGAGCCCACCAGGCTGATGGCAACAAAAAATACAAAGTTTGAAATATAAATTCCCCACGAAACATAATCTCCCATATTGGTAACAATGAGGCCGTTTTTTAATTGTCTAACATAGGCGAAAGCGCCGATGGCACATATGAACAACAAAACAGCAGTCCATATCATTCCCCTGCGGCCGAATTTTTGAGGCAACAGATCACTGGTGATCTTTTCGGGGGTGAATTTTTGTAACTTTTCCACGTTGATAATTTAAGATTTTTTTCCAGCAGGTTCTTCTTTATTAAGACCTTCTTCAAATTTAAAATTCCGGTTTACAGGTGGCAGGTAATACACGCTTGGTTTAGTTCCCAGGTCTTCCATCAGGCGGTATCCGGCTTTATCTTTAACAAGGTCACTGAAACGAAATGTTTCCGGGCCGTTGGTAACAGAATCTTCAATCATATCACCAAAGAAAAATACCCCATTCGGGCAGGCAGAAACGCAATGTGGCAGCATTCCCATGCGGGTCATATCCGGGCAAAAATCACATTTCCCAACCGTTCCTTTTTTCTGTGGCACGCTGGTTTCAGCATTGTAATCAAGATTTGCCAGATCTTCAGGCAGGCCCGGATCTCCCCAATTGAATACACGGGTAGAATAGGGGCAGGCTGCCATACAAAAGCGACAACCAACACATCGATCACTATCAATCAAAACAATACCATCTTCGCGTTTGAATGTTGCGTCAACTGGGCAAACTTTTACACATGGAGGTTCATCACAATGCATACAGGTAGTTGGTTGCCAATAAGGAGCTGTTTTATCTGCATCCTGCATTGGATAAATTTTTATCCAGTTTTGAGCATCCTGAACATGGTGTGCATGGTTGCATGAAGCCTGGCATGCTTTCACATTCTTGCAGCGGGAAAGGTCGATGACCATGACAAATTTCTTGCCCGGTATGCCTTTTCTTATCTCGTCATTGCTTACTGATGGCATGTGAGGAACCGGTTTTAAAAATGCTTTGTCAACTTCAATGATCTCGCCATCAACTGAAAGCAATTTTACTTTCTCACCTGATTCTTTTACATCATCTTCAGGAGAAAATGGCGATTTTTTTGAATTGCATGCAACTGCAGCCGTTGCCAAAAGGCCTGTTGCGATGAATGCCCTGCGTGATTTTTCTTGATTCATTTTAAATGAGTTTGATTATCGGGACCTCTTTATTTCCGGATCCAGTTTTGTAATTCCTTGTCGCTGATCTTTTTCTTTTTGGAAGGTAGTGCTGCCAAATCAACTTCTACAAGTTTGCCATCCTGGGTAAGCATTTTAACGGTCTCCTTAACTTCCTTTTTACGTGATGGTAATATGAATTTTACTGCAGAAAAAACAGCGGCTGAAGCAATACCCCAACCAAGGAACCTGCGGCGGCTTTGCATTTTATCTTCGTTCGTCATTCTTTAATTTATTAATTTGATTAATAGGTGATGATTGTTCAGTATTTTTTTAAACATCGACAAGGTAATTTGGAAATAATCAATATTTACTGACTTATATCAGATTATAACCTGAATATTATCATTTTAGGGAATAATAAAGTAAACTTTCTTACTATTTTTAATTGAATAAAACATGTAATCATAATATTGATTATTTCCAAATTACCTTGTCGATGTTTAAAAAAATACTGAACAATCATCACCTATTAATCAAAT
>JAYSWW010000437.1:0-18938 GCA_043717805.1 Ferruginibacter sp. | reverse complement strand
CACCCTTTGTAATGGTTGATGAAATTGTTCATTCTGATGAAAAAATCACCAGGTCAACATTTTTGGTGAAAGCTGATAATATATTTGTTGAAAATGGTTTTTTGAAAGAACCGGGATTGGTGGAAAATATAGCACAAACAGCAGCGGCCAGGGCAGGATATATTTCAAAGCTGGAGGATAAGCCGGTGAGTGTGGGTTATATAGGTGCAATAAAGAACCTGGCCATTACCGGCTTCCCTAAAATTAACGAAGAAATTATCACTGAAATTACCATAGAAAATCAGATTTTTGATGTATCAATTATATCCGGAAAGATCAGGTGCAATGAGCTGTTATTAGCTCAATGTGAAATGAAAATATTTATTACCAAACAATAAAAAACTTTCATCATGAAAAGAACAAAAAAACTAAACTGGGTATTTGCAACTTTGTTATTTTGTGGAATTTCACAATCTGCCTTTTCCCAATCATTGAATGAATTCTTTAACAACAGTGAGTTGAAGCTGACATATTTGGGTATTGATTTCAGCAAGGCACGGCTTATTAATGCTGAGACTGCGAATTCATTTGACATTCGTAACAGGTTATACGGCAGTATCAATGATGTGGTGATTAATGAACCAAAGAAATATGACATATCCGGAGCCTTTCATAAAAGCAATGTAAGCAGCAATTTATCGGCTGTTAAAGCAAGGGTTGAAAAAATAAATGCTGAAGAAATAGTTTCTTCAAACACCTCAGATTTCGACCGGTTAAAAGAAAGTGATATCACATCTGTTGTAAAGTCTTTGGATATTGAAAAGAAAAGCGGCATAGGATTGTTGTTTGTAATGGAAGGGATGAAAAAAGTTGATAAAAAAGGAGAAGCTTCTATTTGGGTAGTATTGTTAGATATGCAATCTAAAAAAGTTTTAATGACAGAACGTATTGTGAGTAAAGCAAGTGGCATTGGCTTTCGCAATTACTGGGCTTCAACCATCAAAGAAACGCTTGATGAAATAGAAAAGAAAAAATACAAAGAATGGAAATCGAAATCAGGTAGCTGATCTAAAAGCATATATGAAGAAATTGAGCAATCGCACAGAAGTTTTGGTTCGTTTCAATGAAGCCGATCCACTGGGAATCGTTTGGCATGGCCATTATATCCGGTATTTTGAAGACGGAAGGGAAGCATTCGGAAATATGCACGGACTGGGTTACCTGGAAGTTTATAAAAAAGGATTTGTTATACCGATCGTTAGTGTGCATTGCGAATTCAAACGTTCACTACGGTATGGCGACAGGGTCATAGTTGAAACCAAGTTCATTCCCTGTGATGCGGCGAAACTTAAATTCACCTATCGGCTGTTCAATGCATTGACAGATGAGCTGGTTGCAACAGGCTCCTCTGTGCAGGTTTTTTTAGATAAGAAAGATTCTATCCTTCAATTAGCCAACCCGCCGTTTTTTGAAGAGTGGAAAAAGAGTCATGGATTGAGTTAATTAAAAAAAATGAAAGACATCTTTATTTGTGCTGATAATATTTTATCTCCGATCGGATCTACTTCTGCTGAAAATTTCAGGCAGTTGAAGAATTCAGTCTCAGGGATAAAGAAACATGAGAATGAATTGATGTCTGAACAGCCTTTTTATGCATCATTGTTTAAAGACTCAGAGGTTTTCATTGAAAATAAAAGGGGGCGATCGTATACAAAATTTGAGCAGTTACTTATTTCTTCTGTGAACGATGCATTGAAGAACAGTTCAGTAAATCCGGGTGATCCAAAAACAATACTCATCATTTCAACCACAAAAGGAAATGTCAGTTTACAGGAAACTGAATATGCAGATGCAGCATTGAAACAAAGAATGACATTGCATGCTTCTGCAAAACTGGTTGGAGAATATTTTCATTTTATCAATGAGCCCATCGTAATTTCAAATGCATGCATTTCGGGTTTGCTTGCCATCATAACGGGAATGCGTATGATCAGGTCGGGACAGTATGATCACGCAGTTATAGCAGGGGCAGATGTCATTTCTAAATTTGTATTATCGGGCTTCCAGGCTTTCCAGGCTGTGAGTGCAGAGCCATGTAAACCATTTGATGAAGGCAGGAACGGAATAAACCTGGGTGAAGGAGCAGCAACCATCATTCTTTCTTCAGATGAGAAACTTTCATCCGGAATTAAAATATTGTCAGGTTCTGTAAGCAATGATGCAAATCACATTTCGGGTCCTTCACGCACAGGAGAAGAACTTTACCAGGCTATTCAAAAAGCCATTGATGATGCCGGATTGACATCGAAAGACATTGATATGATATCTGCACATGGCACTGCTACCATTTACAACGATGAAATGGAGGCAAAAGCGTTTACGCTGGCCGAATTACAGTCTGTACCTGTTAACAGCTTAAAAGGATTTTATGGCCATACCCTGGGAGCAGCCGGGCTCATTGAATCAGTAATTTCCATACACTCATTAAAAGAAAACCTGGTCATTCCAACACGGGGGTTTGTAAAAATGGGTGTAACAAAACCAATAAATGTTTCTGGTATTATCAGGCAGGTGCCTTTAAAGCATTGCCTGAAAACTGCTTCAGGTTTCGGAGGCTGCAATGCAGCTTTGGTGATCGGTAAAGCATAAATCTTAAAAATTAAAAATAGAAATCTTGGAATTATACAGTAAAGAAAGAAAAACGGCATTTGAAGCAAGAGAAGCAGCTCAATGGATCGCTTTTGGTCCAATCATTTTTCAATCAGCCAGGATACTACGTAATTCAGGCATTTTGAAAGTGATTGACAAAGGCCCTGCAGAAGGGTTGACTTTGCCTGAAATTGCAGACCTCGTAAAAATGCCATTGTATGGTGTCAGGGTTTTGCTTGAATCCGGATTGGGTATGGGATTGGTTTTGCTGAATGATAAAAAATTCACCCTTGGAAAAACGGGTTATTTTATTTTAAACGATTCACTTACAAAAGTGAACATGGATTTTGTGCAGGACGTGAATTACAAAGCTTTTTTTCATTTGGAAGAAAGCATTTATTCCGGTAAACCGGAGGGTTTAAAAGAGTTTGGGGAATGGAATACCTTCTATGAAGCTTTAGCTCATCTCCCCGAACATGTACAAAAAAGCTGGTTTAATTTTGATCATTTTTTTTCTGATGATGCTTTCTCATTTGTATTGCCGCATGTGTATAATGAAAAGGTTAAAAATATTTTAGACATTGGAGGCAACACCGGTAAATGGGCAATTGAATCGGTGAATAATTCACCTGATATTCATGTTACGATCATGGATCTTCCGGGCCAGTTAAATGTTGCTAAAAGAAAAATTGAAGAACTGGGTTTACAGGAAAGAGTCTCTTTTATTGCAGCAAACATATTAGATGAATCAATAAAAGTTCCAAAAGGATTTGATGCCATCTGGATGAGCCAGTTCCTCGATTGTTTTTCTGAGGCTGAGATCGTTTCTATCTTAAAAAGATGTTATGAGGCTCTGGATGAAAATGGCCAGGTATTTATAATGGAGCCTTTCTGGGACAGGCAACGTTATGCAATGGCCGCATTTTGTTTGCAGCAAACTTCACTTTATTTCACCACAATGGCCAATGGTAACAGCCAGATGTACAGTGCTGAAACTTTTTTAACTTGTGTGGAACAGGCTGGTTTTGTTGTATCAGAGCAAATTGACAATATTGGTGTAAGTCAAACTTTATTAAAGTGTAATAAAAGAATTTAAATAAAAACCATTTTATTTTAGATCAAATGAAAACAGAAAAAGTAGATGTACTTGTAATTGGTGCCGGGCCTGCCGGTACTGTTGCTGCTTCCATCATTAACAAAGCAGGATTTAAAGTTAAGATCGTTGAAAAATTAAAATTTCCGCGTTTTGTTATTGGTGAAAGCCTGTTGCCACGTTGTATGGAAGCATTGACAGAAGCGGGGTTTGTTGATGCTATCAAGGAAAAAAATTTCCAGCAAAAATTCGGGGCCAAATTTGTAAAAAATGACAAGGTCTGTGATTATTTATTTGCCGACCAGTTTACAAAAGGCTGGAGCTGGACCTGGCAGGTGCCTAGAGCTGAATTTGATAAAACACTGGCAGATACAGTTGAAAAAATGGGTGTGCCTGTCAGTTATGAAACCACAGTTACCGGCATTGAATTCAAAGGCACTGATTCTGTAACCACTGTAGAAGATATTGAAGGAAAAAAAACAGCCATTGAGGCAAGGTTCATAGTTGATGGAAGTGGTTATGGACGGGTAATTCCGCGTTTGTTCAACCTCGAAAGGCCCTCAAATCTCAGTCCCCGTAAAACATTGTTTACACATGTGGTGGATGTAAAAAGATCCATGGATGATGAACCAAACCGGATTACGATTATTGTTCATCAGAAAGGAATTTGGATATGGGTGATACCTTTTTCTGACGGAAAAACTTCCGTTGGTTTTGTAGGTGAACCGGGATTTTTTGAACCGTTTACCGGAAGCAATGAAGAACAATTGCGTGCTTTGATAGCAACTGAACCATATTTGAGTGAAAGGTTGAAAGATGTGGAAATGGTTTTTGAGCCAAAAGTATTGGAATCATGGTCGGCTACTTCATCAACTTTTCATGGGGATGGATTTGTACTTACAGGCAATGTTACAGAATTCCTGGATCCTGTGTTCTCATCGGGGGTTACACTCGCAACGGTATCAAGCCAACTTTCTGCACACCTGGTTATCCGGAAATTGAACGGAGAGAATATTGACTGGAATAAAGAATACACAGAACCAATGATGCAGGGTGTTGATACATTTCGTTCATATGTAATGGCATGGTACGACGGAACACTGGATAAGATATTTTTTGCTGATAAAGTAAATATGGAAGTGAAGAATATGATCTGTTCCATATTGGCAGGGTATGTCTGGGATCAAAACAATCCTTATGTAAGGGATCACAGTACCGCTTTAAAAAAACTGGCAAGATTAATAGAGATCGAACAAATTTTAGCGGACTAATTAATATATGTTTTGAGTACAGAAAATTATATTACTTCAAGTTGTTCTATTGGCAACCATGTTATTTATAAAAACGAAAAGTTGCTTTATGAAAACAGGGAGGCCAGTTTACAGGAGTTCTTCTTGGCGGCTTACAGGAATTTCGAATTGAACTATCCCAGGTTTCATAAAATGGATAACCTTAGTAAACTGGGTTGGCTGGCAACTGAGATTCTATTAAAAGACAGCTTGCCTTCAGGAAAATATGCACCGGCTGACGTGGGAATCGTATTTTCAAATTCCAGTGCCAGCCTGGATACAGATATTAAATACTATGAAACCACCAAAGAAATGGCCAGCCCTGCACTGTTTGTATACACATTGCCAAATATTGTAATCGGTGAGATCTGTATCAGGCATCAGTTTAAAGGCGAGAATGCTTTTTTTATTTTTTCAGCCTTCGACGCCGGATTTATTGAACAATATGTGAGCAACCTATTAAATAATAATATATTGCAGGCTTGTATCTGTGGCTGGGTGGAATTGTTGGATAATGAATACAAAACTGTATTGTTTTTGGTTGAAAAGGATAAAACCGGGGAAGGGAAATTATTTACAAAAGAGAACCTATTTAAAATATACCAGTCAGAAAATGGATAAATTAATATCAGACCTTAAATCACAGATCATAGCCCAATTGAATTTACAGGATGTAAAGCCTGCAGATATTGGCGATGATCAGCCGCTTTTTGTAGACGGGCTTGGGTTGGATTCAATTGATGCACTTGAACTGATCGTTTTACTGCAACAACAATACAAGATCAAACTTTCAAATGCCGATGAAGGGCCAAAAGTTTTCCGTACGGTTAGAACCATGGCTGAATATATCACTGCTCATCAAGCAAAGAATCCATCATAAAATGAGTCAATCTGTTTTTGTTGCAGGTACAGGTGTTATTTCAGCGATCGGCAAAAATGTCGCTGAATGCCTTGATTCCCTGCAAAATGAACGGGCAGGAATAGGTCCTATGCATTTTTTTGATTCTTTGCATCGAAACAAACTTCCTGTTGCAGAAGTTAAGTTCAGTAACAGTGAACTTGCCCGGTTAAGCGGCTTGCCTGATACAATCAGCCGTACGGCACAATTAAGCCTCATCGCTGCAAAAGAAGCGATCTCAGATGCGGGTATTGATGATCTTGCCTCATTGCGAACCGGATTTATTTCTGCCAATTCTGTGGGTGGTATGGATAAGACCGAAAAATTCTTTGTTGAATTCCTTTCCGATCATGAAAAAGGAAAACTGCACGATGTGGTCTATCATGAATGTGGCAGTGTTACCGAAGTGGTTGCCGACCAGTTGGGTATCAAAGATTATATTACTACCATCAGCACAGCCTGTTCTTCATCAGCCAATTCAATTTTTTTTGGTGCCAGGCTCATAAAAAATAATATACTTGATGTGGTGGTAGCCGGCGGAACCGATGCACTCACAAAATTTACACTCAACGGATTCAATACATTGATGATACTGGATGAAAAATTCTGTCAGCCTTTTGATGAGAACCGCAGGGGACTTAATCTTGGAGAAGGTGCAGGCTATGTGGTATTGGTATCTGAAAAAGTTGCGGCTTCATTGAAAAAGAAACCGGCGGTTATACTAAGTGGTTATTGTAATGCCAATGATGCTTATCATCAAACAGCTTCATCACCTGAAGGAACCGGTTCTTTTCTTGCGATGAGCGGTGCTTTAAAAAAGGCTGGATTGCAACCGGCTGATATCGATTATATAAACCTGCATGGAACTGGTACTCAAAACAATGACATTGCAGAAGGTACCGCTATCAGGCGTCTGTTTGATCCGCATTATCCTGAAATGAGTTCAACAAAAGCCTTTACAGGTCACACATTGGGGGCAAGCGGGGGAATTGAAGCAGTGTTTTCCGTATTGTCATTGCAACACGGGATCATATATCCCAATCTCCGGTTGGAAACCGCCATGAAGGAGTTGCCTTTTATACCAGAAACAAAATTCATTAAAAATATAGAAGTGAAACATGTGCTATCAAATTCTTTTGGTTTTGGGGGAAATTGTTCATCACTGATCTTTTCTAAAGTATAACCATGTATATAAGGGCAACTGGAAATATTTCACCGCAAAAGACCTTTGGCCATCTTCCGTTCATGACGGATGCGATTGAATATTCAGGTAACCGCCTGGCTTGTATTGAACCCGATTACAAAGATTTCATTGATGTAAAGCTGATCAGGAGAATGAGCCGCATCATACGGATGGGCGTAGCCTCTGCCATGGAATGTTTACAGGAAGCCGGTGTAAAAGTTCCTGATGCCATCGTAACTGGCACTGCGTATGGTTGTATGGAAGATACGGGTTCATTTCTGACAAAAATGGTTGAATTCAATGAAGAATTACTGACACCCACAGCATTTATACAATCCACGCATAATACCATCGGCGCACAAATTGGTTTGATGTTGCAATGCAATCATTATAACAATGCTTTTGTTCACCGCGGATTTTCATTTGAAAGTGCTTTGCTCGACGGGTTGATGTTGTTGCAGGAAAAAGATGCATCCAATGTATTGGTAGGTGCCATTGATGAGATCACCAATATCAGCCATGCTATTTTGAGCAGGATGGGATTGTATAAATCAGGTGCTGTTTCAAACCTGGAAATCTTTGAAAAAGAGTCTAAAGGAACGATCGCCGGTGAAGGCGCTTCATTTTTCCTGTTGTCCAATGAACCATCTCCGGGCGATTATGCAAAACTGGACGGGTTAAAAACTTTTTACAAACCCAATGATGAAAAAGAAATCAATGACCAGGTATTATCTTTTCTTGCATCACATGAAGTTTCATTAAATGACATCGACCTGGTAATTACCGGGAAGAATGGGGATACAAAATCCGATAAAAAAGTTGATCAGCTGGTAAAAGGTATTTTCAATGAAAACAATACTGTCAATTATAAACATTTGTGCGGTGAATATCCAACAGCCGCTGCTTTTGCATTGTGGCTGGCTGCAAATATTGTCAGATCAGGCACTGTACCTTCTGCGATGGAATATACAGGCCCACGGGAACGTAAGATCAAACGGGTGTTGATCTGTAATCATTACAAGCAGGTACATCATTCTTTATTATTGGTATCGGCATGTTGAATTTCAAAAATACAAATATCTTTTTTTTAACCCTGCTCATCGTGTTGATAGGGGTTCATATCAAAGTTGGGTTACCTGTCTTTATTTATCCTCTATTATTTATTGTTTATTCCGGGATCGTATTTTATGGTTGCTATTATGTGGGCTCAAATTTTTTTATAGAAATAATTTGTTCTGCAAAAACCAATAAGAAAGAAATTGCGATCAGTTTTGACGATGGTCCCGCCGAAAACCATACACCTGAGATACTGAAATTGCTGAAGCAGGAAAATATCAACGCAACATTTTTTTGTATTGGTAAACACATTGAAGGGAATGAGGATATTTTAAAACAAATTATAGCCGACGGACATATTGTGGGCAATCATAGTTATTCGCATCATTTTTGGTTTGATATGTTCTCTTCCAAAAAAATGCTGGCTGATCTGAAGATGATGGACGATGAAATGGAAAAAGTTACGGGTTTGAAACCAAAATTATTCAGGCCGCCTTATGGTGTAACCAATCCCAATGTAAAAAAAGCCATTGTAAAGGGCCAATATACACCCGTTGGGTGGAGCGTACGTTCCATGGATACAGTCATCAAAGATGAAAATAAGTTATTGCAAAAGATCAATGGTTCATTAAAACCCGGTGCAGTTTTTTTATTTCATGATACCAGCAAATCAACTTTAAAAGCACTTCCTGCTTTCATAAAAGAAGTTAAAAATAGAGGCTACAACATCATCCCGTTGGATAAAATGTTACATTTGAAACCTTATGCGTAAACTGACTTTAATTTTACTGGTATTTGTATTGGCGATCTCATCAAAAGCCCAATTTGCAGGATATACTCCAGTTGCTGATCTGGCTAAATTCAAAGCGGATTTTTCAGCGGCTGCTTTAAAAACAAATTCAATTAAAAGTGATTTTGTGCAGGAAAAAAACCTGAGTATGCTTTCTGAAAAAATCATTTCCAAAGGTAAATTCTGGTTTAAAAAAGAAAGCCTGGTAAGAATGGAATATAATCAGCCATACCAATACCTGATGATCATTAATAAGGACAAGGTTTTTGTAAAAGACGGGCAGAAGGAAAATAAAATTTCCACCAGGTCAAATAAACTGTTTCAGCAGATCAATAAGATCATGATAGATTGTATGCAGGGAACTGCACTCAGCAATCCTGATTTTAAAACAAGGGTATTTGAAAACAAGAACAATTCAATTGTTGAATTGATTCCGCAATCCAAAGGGATGAAAGGATTGTTCAGGTCTTTCAATGTTGTTGTAGATAAAAAGGATTTCTCCGTAATTAGTATTGAAATGCAGGAACAATCGGGTGATAATACCCTTATACGTTTTACAAACAAAGAACTCAATGCCATCATTCCGGATGCGTTATTTACTATTAAGTAGTTGCCTGGCAATATTCATGGGTTGTTCACCGGCATACAAACAAATGCAGGTTGCATCCGGCGATGTAACTGTATTACAAAAATTCAGGCCGGTATTTACTGTTGCATTATACAATACACAGGTTGATGTGGCAGGCAATCATTTGAGTGGATTGTTACTCATCAAAAAAATGCCGGACAGTAGTATCAGGATGCTTTTTACAAATGAGGTAGGTTTTAAATTCTTTGATTTTGAGTTCTCACCCGATGGAAAATTTAAAGTATATTCTGTGATCAAACAGATGGACAGGAAATCTGTTTTAAAAACACTCAGGAAAGATTTTGAATTGATATTGATGAATAATCTGGATGATCCGGCTGTTTCGGTTCGGGTCAACAACGGGCTATTGTATTATGTATATCCGCAAACAAAAGGGTTTAATTATTACATCACTGATCAAAGTGGAGACAAACTTATCCGTATGGAACGGGCTTCAAAAAATAAATCAGTGGTTGAAGCTGTCATGGAAAATTACATCAACGGGATACCTGATACCATAGGAATTTCGCATAAAACTTTCAATTTCAACATTGGTTTAAAACGCATAGAAAGATGATGTTACTGGATCAGTTTTTTACAATCAGTAAACTTGAAAAATCAGGCTTTGATATCAAGGCTGAACTTATTATTGAGAAGGGGCATAAAATATTTGACGGGCATTTTCCGGGGCAGCCGGTGGTACCCGGTGTTTGCATGATGCAGATGGTCAAAGAGATCATGGAGCAGGTTATACAAAAAAGAACAAACCTGGTCAAGGCACACGAGATGAAATTCCTGGCCATTATTGATCCGCGGCTAAACAATATCATCAGTGCCACATTGAAATATTCCTTTGAAGAGAACGGGGACCTGGCTGTTTCTGCTTCTTTTTTTAAAGAAGAACTTACTCATTTTAAATTCAAAGGGCTGTTTGCTTTTCCGTAGATGTATTTATTTCTTGACTGGATTCATGAGCCGATTTTTTTTCGGGTATCAGCCATCCAATAAGATCGAGTGCGGGGCCGGTCATTAAAGTTGTTACAAGTGCCATCAATACCATCATGGCAAATATTTCCGGTGAAAGGATGCCAAGGTCATAACCAATATTCAAAACGATCAATTGCATCAACCCACGGGTATTCATCAATACGCCAATGGATAAACTGTCTTTCCAGCTTTGTCCTGTAACTTTCGCAGCAATGGCACTGCCACCGAATTTCCCCATTACAGCCACCAAAAGTATCCATCCGAAAGTGACCCACAAATGAGCTTCATTCAGTAAACCGATCTGTGTTCTCAATCCTGTTATTACGAAAAATAAAGGAAGTAATAAAACAATGCTGACATCTTCAATTTTATCAATGATAATTTTTCTGAAACTAAAACTGGATGGCATTATAACACCTGCTATGAATGCACCAAACAATGAATGGATACCGATGATGGAAGTGATGTAAGAAGAAATGATCAGGATGATGAAGAACAATGCAATGATGCCTGATCTTTTTTTATGTTTGTTTTCATAAACGTGTTCCAGTTTTTCAAGAGCAGGCCGCAATACTTTCAGCATCAGCAAAACATATCCAACAGCCAAACCGATTGTATATAAAGCACTCATGGATGAACCGGATTTCACCAATGCAATTACGGCGGCCAATATACACCAGGCGGTAAGGTCATCTGCTGCAGCGCAGGTAAGGGCCATGGCTCCAAGTTTTGATCGGGTAAGATCCTTTTCCTGTAATATCCGGGCAAGCACCGGAAATGCAGTGATACTCATCGCAATTCCCATAAATAATGCAAAGGATAAGAATGTGATTCCTTCCGGGGCGTATTCCTTATAAATAAAATAAGCAAGACCCATTCCCAAAGTATAAGGTATGATGATACTGGCATGGCTGATGATGATGGCACCATAGGCTTGTTTGCCGATAGCTTTCAGATCCAGTTCCATACCAATGATGAACATAAAAAGTATCAACCCTATCTGGCTGAGGAAACTGAGTGTTGCCAATGATGTTTCGGGGAATATAACATGATTTATTTGTGGAAAAAAAGAACCGATGATAGATGGTCCTAAAATAATGCCAGCTACAATTTCCCCGATCACCGCCGGTTGCCCGATCTTTTTAAATAAAAAACCAAACAACCTGGCAAATGCTATTATAACGATGATCTGCATTAGCAGAACGGCCATTGGATCAGAAAGATTGTGGTTAAATGAATCGGTGAATACACTGAAACTGCTGTTATGGCTTGTTGAAACAGCTATTTCTGATTGACGGGATTTTAAAGCAGGATTTTGTAATGCATGCCCTTTGTCTGCTATCCAGTAAATTGCAAAAGCTGATCCGGTAATGATCAGGATATAAAACAGCGTACTCCATTTTGTTTTCATAAATTATGGGAGGTTTTGATCCCTGCATTTTATTTTAAAAGGGTCTGAAAGACGGGATAAAGTTATCCGATTTTTTATATTTTAAAGATTTTATTAAATCAATTTTTTATTTGATTTTTGAACAGGGTATTAAGATACATTTGTACATATTCCGGGATCATCCGGAAAACCTGACTGAATTTAACATATAAATTAATGTGCAGTTTATGAAAAAGCCAATTATTTTTTTCACCCTGATCTTCTTTTGTTCGATCGCGGATGCCCAGTTTCTGCAAATAGGCGAAGGCCCTGATTTTGCTGATACCATACCGGGGTATTCGAAAATACTTCAAATGAAAAATTTCAACACGATGTATTTTCACATCAATTTTAATTCAGGAATAAATGTACAGGTATATGAACCAAAATACCATGGTAAAGTTGAAACAAATATAGAACCCGCATACGGAAAACTATCAGCAGGTAAAATTGAAGGGATTTTTGAAATTAAAGGCGATGCCGTTATCATGATAAGTAACAGGGGAGAAAATGATTTGTCACTTTACCGGCTGATCATTGATGGAACCAACGGTAAACTCAAAGAGGAAAAACAAATTGCATCACTTCAATCAAGGCCTTCTAAAGAAACAGATGAAAGAATAACAGTTGCTCTGAAGCCTGGATTTCTTGTCCGTAAAGATCCTGATAGTGAAAACTATGCTGTTGCAATTACCAATAATATGTTGTCAGATACCATCAAAAAAATCGAAATTATTTTATATGGAAATGACAATGTTGAGATAAACCGGGCTTATCATTCAACTTTGCCCGGGAAAAATAAATACCTGCAATTTGTTGACATGTCGGTGGCAGGCACCGGAAACGTTTTTGCATTGATCTATGGATTCAGTATAAATGAAAATGATGAAAAAGAAGGCGACCTGCTGTTGGCGGATCTTGCAAAAGGGTCAAAAAAAATAGCTTTCAGCGAATTGTATTATTCCAATGACCTGGTGATTGAAAAGGGTATCACGCGTTATGATCCGAAAACCAAACGATTGTTGTTGTTGAACACAGCACGGGTGAAAAGTGATTCAACTAAAGTTCAGTCATTTCTTGGTTTTATTGATCCTGTAACACGTAAAATATTAACAAATACAAACTTGTCGGGAGAAATACTGCAGAAGCGGTACAATGATTTTTCAGTTACTAAATCAGGTTATAAAGGGTTACCGCAGAATTTATTCATCAATGACAACGGAACTTATACAATCGTATTTGAAGAGATGGAATGGGGGCTGAAAAAAGACATTCCGTTTACCATTTTGAAAAATATTGCGGTCGTAACCTATAATGATGAGGTTGAAATAAAAAGCAATTATTTTATTCCGGTCAATCATTATGTTTCAAACATAGTATTGTCAGCTTTTTATCAGTCAGCCAGGGAAATGACCGGCCAGCAAATGTTAACAGGTAATCAATATAAATCAAATGTGTATATCAGTGATGGACAAAACAGTTTTGTAATATTGAATGATATAGAAATCAATGATCAGGCAGTGTTGAATGGTAAAATTGATCCGTTTACAGAAACTAGGAATGCAGATGCTTATTATTACTATTTTGATGGAAAGAATGCCGTTCCAAAACGTAAATATGTTTTTGGGAAATCTACTGATAAATATGAACATCGATCTGCAGTCTTTACAGTATATGATTATGATAAGGCAAATAATTTACTTGTTACTTTAAAAACTGAAAAAGAAGGGCCGCACCCGGGCGTTAAATTGGTTTGGTTGCAACCATAATTTCAACATGCACGATCTCAAAATAAATATTTTTTGAATTTTAAGTTCTGATAAATACCTATTAAACAGCTTCTTTGAGTTGCTCTTAAATTTGGTATCTTTAATTACAAGTAATAAGTATGCACGAATTTGACAGTATTATCATTGGTTCCGGTGCCGGGGGGTTAACAACTGCTCTTTGCCTTGCCCGGGCAGGACACAAAGTTGCTGTCATTGAACAACATTATGTTCCGGGCGGCTGGTGTCACAGTTTTTACATCGATGGTCATCGTTTCAGCCCGGGTGTACATTATATTGGTTTACTCGATGATGGCCAATCAACGAATGAACTTTATAAAGGGCTGGGCATTGCCAATGACCTTGTATTTTTCCGTATGAACCCCAACGCTTACGAACATTGCTGGATCGGGGAGGAGCGGATCGATCTGCCTGCGAACATTGATCGTTTGTATGAGTCACTTTCTGAAAGATTTCCAAAAGAAAAAAAAGGATTGAAAAAATACCTGGCACTGGTACGCAATGTCAGCAGGGAAATACATCTCATTCCAAAAATGAAGGGCTTTTGGGATAATATTACCATCCCTTACCGTACCAGGCACCTGGGAAAATATGCCCTGTTCAGTTTAAAAAGGGTAGTGGGATGGCATATCAAAGATCCATTGTTGCAAAAAGTGATCAACATACAATGTGGTGATCATGGCCTGCCGCCATCAAAAGCAAGTTTTCCATTGCATTGTGCATTGATGGATCATTATTTTGAAGGAGGATTTTACCCGATGGGCGGTGGAGCTGCGATCGTAAAATCAATGACCAAAGTGATCCGGAAACATGGCGGCGAGATACGCACAGGACAAGGCGTTAAACGAATCTTACTGGAACGGTCAGCCGATTATAAAAAATTCTGTGCGGTAGGTGTGGAACTTGAAAACGGGGAACAGTTAAAGGCTAAAAATATAATTTCAAATGCAGATCCATCTGCTACATTTAATATGGTTGGAGCCGCAAACCTTAGTAAGAAATTGCAGGAGAAACTTGCTAAAACACGTTATTCAGTTACTTCGCTGATGTTCTTTATTACGGTTGATATGGATGTTCGCAATGCCGGATTGGATTCCGGCAATATATGGATGATGCCCAACAAGGACCTGGATGCACTGCACGAAGATCTCAGGGAAGTTGACCTGTTGGAAACAGATGAGTTTACCGGGCTATTTATCAGTTGCTCTTCATTGAAAGATCCATCGAGTTACAATGGACGTCATCATACTATTGAGGTTGTTACATTTATTGATTACGATGCTTTTAAATCGAAACTTCCTGAAGGAGAAAATTATGCAGCCGAATATAAAAAACTGAAGAAACGTCTTTGTGATAAATTGGTGAACAGTCTTGAAAAAATTGTGCCGGGTATCCGCAACAACATCGTTCAGATGGAATTGGGAACACCGATGACCAATGAATATTATATAAAGTCAACAAAAGGAAATGTTTACGGTACTGAGAAAGGATTTTATCAAACGGGGCCTTTTTCTTATCCTGCAAAAACTGAAATTGAAAACCTTTATATGTGTGGTGCAAGCATCATTTCACACGGTGTGGCAGGTGCTTCTTATTCAGGTGTAAAAACCGCAGCAATTATTCTTAATTGTACTGAAAAGGATTTGATCAAACCAGATGACTCACAGCAACTGCGTGTGTATGATGCAGAAGACAATACACATTGGCCCGATTGGCTGCATCAAAAAATGGCTGATAAAAAAAGAAGAGCAATGGCTGATTCATTGGCTCTTACCAAAGAAATGTAATAAGTGGTACGATAATGGATACCTTCCTTCAGGTATTAATAAAATTTCATGAAAAAAACTGCTCTTCTCATTCTTGCATTTTGCTTTTTAATAAGATTGAATGGCCAGGTAAATACCATCGAATCAAGCCTTCATAAATTTTATGCCATCAATAACTTTTCCATGATCAAAGAAGTTTCCGGTTCAGTTGAAAAATTTTCATCACCGGGATTTGAAGCTGCAAACACAAATCCTTTCGCATTGGTTGCCGGCGGTAGCAAGGGTATTGGGTTTGCAATTGCCGAAGCATTGGCGAAAAGGACGTTTAACCTGGTATTAATTGCCAGGCACAAAGACAGCCTGGTTGCCGCAAAAAACAAACTGGAATCAACCTACAAAGTTCAGGTAGAGATCTTACAGTACGATCTCAGCCGTGCAGAATCAGCTACTGAAATTGGAACATGGATTACAGAAAATAATATCCCGTTAAAAATGCTTTGTAATGTTGCGGGCTTTGGAGGCTCAGAAGACTTCCTGCAATTACCTCTTGATTCGCTTCGTTACATGGTGAATTTAAATATTGCCTCCTGTATGGCACTCAGTCTAACTTTATTACCTGTATTGGAAAAAAACGCACCTTCCTATATATTAAATGTTGGCAGTATGGCAGGGTTTGCCCCGATCCCTGTAAAGAATATGTATTCAGCAACAAAATCTGCAGTTGTTTTTTTTAGTTATTCTTTGCGATACCAGTTAAAAGAGAAAAATATCAGCGTTAGTGTACTTTGCCCCGGGCCGGTTTATACCAAACCCGAAATAGAAGCCGATACCAAAAAGAAACTGGGTTGGTTCGGCAATCAAATGTCAGTGAAGCCCAAAAGAGTGGGTGAAATAGCTGTACGAAAAACTTTGAATGAAAAAATGCTGATCATCCCTGGAACATTGAATAAAGTGGTGGCTTTTGTAATCAGGGTTTTACCCAGGAGGTGGGTTGTTGCGTTGTATGATAAATTAGGCGGATGAGTTCAAAAGACATTCATTAACCTGAAACCAGCATAAAACTGTGTTGAATGCCTTTATAGTTATTGTAAATTAGAACATTTTTAATTTTCTTCTCTTCAACCTTTCTTTTCATCATGTGTTCAGGTATCAGTTGCTTTTGAAGTAAATTGCAACACAACCAAAGCCCCGTAGCTGTTGCTGTTGGAAATTCACCGCTCATATGTTTGAACCGGGCTATTGCAACTGTTTCATTCACCAAAGATTCGCAGGTTGAATAATATTTTGATAAACGGGTATCGCCATTTTCTCCTGTTAACAGCAGATCAATTTTTTCTCCGCCAGGCAAATGTGTATCTATAAAAAGTTGTAGTTTTTCTTTCATCACAGATTCATTTTCATTGTGTAATGTATCAACCGCCAGTAATTTTGCGACCGAGCCATTTTCAATGTTGTTCACCACAAACATAACTGCTGCTTCGCCTGCAATGCTTCCGGCAGTTTTCGTTTCATAAAAAGCATTGTTGGATATGCTTTCTTTTTTATACCAACCGGCCTTGTCTTCAAAATAATAATTGTAGGTGGAAATATCATCCACAGCACCTAGCAGGTAACTGTTCGACTTATTTTCCTGCAACATCATATCTGCATCGATCATGGCAAATTCGAATGCCAGGCCAAGATGTAAATGAGTGATATTGTAGCCATGGTTTTTTGTAAGCAATCCTATTTGTGCAGCAACAGCATTGGGAGTGCCTTGTACAAAATTCATCGGTGTCAGCAAGCCTTCATCGTATTCAATGATCTGGTATAAAAATTTCACGCAATCTTCTTTTCCGCCATTGGCAGTACCTATAATGATCCCTGAAGGTTTATGCTCATCCTGCAAAAGAGGCATGGCGGCGCCAACACCCATTCTTACCACTTTTCCCATTCTTCTTAAAATGCCCGGCGGAATGGCATCATAAGAAGGTTCAATGGCAAATAATTTATTTTCAACCGGTTCATGCAAAATATTGATATCAGCATTTTTAAAAGTTTGCTGGGGTGATATGCAGGAAGTTTGATGAATATAAAACATGGATTCAGGCTTTGGAAAAGATCAGGGATGAACAATTACCACCAAAACCAAATGAGTTTGACATGATATGCGACAATGATTTTTTGTGATATACAGCAACAGGCTCCAATCCTATTCCCGGGATTGCAGTTTTAAAATGAAGGCCGGGATATAATTCCTGTTCCGACAGGTTTAATACAGCATAGGAAGCTTCAATGGCACCTGCAGCGCCGAGTGTGTGCCCTGTATTTGCTTTGGTGGATGCAAATGCAGGCGCTTTTCCAAACAACCGCAACATGGCAATGCTTTCTACTTTATCATTGTTTTCAGTTCCGGTTCCGTGTGCATTTATAAAATCTATTTGAGAAGGATCAAGTTTTGCACAGGCAATTGCATCTTTCATTACTTTATATGGTCCATCACCGTCATCAGATAAAGAAGAAGCATGGTACGCATCATTCGCATTTGAATACCCGCTCAGGTATGCATAAATTTTTTTTCCGCCCGCATCAGATTCTTTTTCCAGTACCAGGAATGCGGCGCCTTCGCCTAAATTCAATCCCTTGCGGCTTTCATCAAATGGTGTGCACTGTTCATTTGATAATATGTGCAGAGAATTAAAACCGTTGATCGTAAATTTTGCAAGACTGTCAAATCCGCCAACAATGGCCCTGTTTGCCCTTCCCGACCTGATAAGCCTGGCGCCATACATGATCGCATTGGCTGAAGATGAACACGCTGTGTTGATCGTATTGACCGGCCCATTCATTGCAAAACGTTTTCGCATGTACATATTGGTAGAGCCATAATCATAAGAAGAAAGATAAACCGAACCCGGTGAATCTTTTTTTGAATCCTCATACATTTCATCGGTCAAACACATACCACCAACTGTGCTGGCACCAATAAACGCAGTATCAAAAGCTGAAATGGCCGCATGGGTCAATCCGCTGTCGGCAATAGCTTCTTCAAATGCATGGAGGGCAAGTAAAGTTGTTCGGGTGATACCGGTTTCAAATGCGACTAATTTTTCTTTCAAAGCTTCGGTGCTGATCTTAATTTCACCCACGGGAAGTTTATCAGAAAATTTTGAAGGGAACATTTCAATCCGGCTCATGCCACATATACCGGCCGCCAGGGATGCACGGTTTTGGGCTACAGAATTACCTATAGCACTGATCACTCCCATACCTGTAACAACGATCCTGTCCAATAAAAATTATTTTATATTGTTCCTCGCAATGGCGGTACTCATTAAAGGGACAAAGATTTACAAAATGATTATTTTGTACGGTGTTTTTCAATATAATCAACCATGGTATTGATATCAACCAAAACCTTGCGG
>JAYSWW010000436.1:0-2856 GCA_043717805.1 Ferruginibacter sp. | reverse complement strand
TAATCAACCGGGTTTTGTTTTTTCTTTTCATCCACCACATAAAATGCATTGGTGATTAAATTCAGGATCACTCTTCCCATATCCTGTGAAATAATATTTATCTTCCCGATACTCTGGTCAAAATCCGTTTTCATGGTTGCATTGAATGATTTGTCTTTTGCTCTTAAGCCATGATAAGCCAAACGTAAATATTCATCAGCCAATGCATTTATATCCGTTGGTTCTTTTAGGCCAGTACTGCTGCGACTGTGCTGGAGCATACCTTTAACAATGGCATCAGCACGTTTGCCATGATGATTAATTTTTTCTTCGTTATCTGTAATATCTTTTGCGATGATCTTTACTTCACCATAATTTCCTTTCAGAATTTCTTCATTCATTTCGGTAAGTAATTCTTTATTCACTTCCGAAAAATTATTAACGAAGTTTAATGGGTTCTGAATTTCATGGGCAATGCCTGCGGTTAGTTCTCCGAGTGAAGCCATTTTTTCTGATTGAATGAGTTGGGATTGAGTGGATTTGAGTTCCGAAAGGGTGCTTTCAATTTTTTGTTTTTGTTGCTGTAGTATGCTATTGGCTTTTTGTTTTTGCCTGTTATTCCTGTATAATAACAATGCCACAATAATCAGAATTACCATTCCTGCAATAAAATAAATCTGCTTTAACCTGTTTTCGTCGGCCTGCCTTTTTTCAACCAACCGCCTTTCTTTTTCTTGTTGTTCGACAACAGTTTTTTGCAGTTCTAATACTTTGTCCTGTCCGTACATTTTATTATATACATCATCGTATATTTTTCGGTAATAGAGAGCCTTAGCAGCATCGGTGGTTTCAAATTCCAAAAGTATAAGACTATTGATCAGGATGCCTTCATTCAGTTGTATGTTTTCAGCAAGTGTAAGTCCTTTTTTTGCGAAATAAACACTAGAGTCGGGTTGATTTGTAGCTTTGTATAATTTTGCAGTGCTGTTATAAGCCCAAACAAGGCTATAAAGATCATTGTTTTTTATGTCCTCTGAAATTGCACGTTGCAGGTAATTTTTCGAAATTGTAAAATTACCAAGGCTGGTATGAATGTTTCCAAGTACCTCCAATATTATAGGCAACATCGTTTTATTTTTTGGATCATCATACATTTTTTGCATACATAACAAGGCACTGTCTTTTTTATTTGTAGTCATATATGTATTGCAGATGGCGATTTCATTTTCAACATTGTAGCTGCTCCAGGAAATTTTACTGAATAATTTCCTGGCCTGTTTCGAAAACGCAAGAGACCGGGGATAGTCCGATAAATTTTGGTAAGTGAATCCTAGTTCCATAAGGCTGATCGCCTTTTCTTTTTCAAAGTGAAATTTATCACTCAGTTCCATTGCTCTGAATTCATATTGCAAAGATTTTGGGTAATCTCCCTGTCGCAGATAAAGGTTGCCAAATCCAATCAACGCATTTGCACTTCCCCTGGTGAAATCTATTTTTTCAGAAAGCGTTAATGCTTTCTCAGCATACAAAAGAGAGGAATCAAAGTCAGAATAAGCGTATTCATAACTAAGCCCTGCCAATAAGAGCGCACGGCTGGTATCATTGCCGGCCTTTTTAAGTTGCTGTTTAAGGTCAAAAATTACATAGGATGATGTTTTATCTACCTGTGCATAGCACAAAGTTTTTATAAAAAGATAAATTGTAATAAGAATGATTGTTTTTTTCATGAGTTTAATTTACTGACAATTGAATCAGGAACTCCGATCCTTCTCCTTCTTTGGTTTCAACTGTTATTTCTCCTCCATGTGCTCTTACAATATCATAGCTTAAAGATAAACCCAAGCCTGTTCCTTGTCCTGTTGGTTTGGTGGTAAAGAAGGGTTGAAAAATTTTGTCCAATACTTTTTGTGGAATGCCATTGCCATTGTCTTTTACTCTTACTTCAACTTTGCCATTTACTTTTTTTGTACTAACTGAAACAGTTGGCTCATAGTCTTCCTGCAATTGCTTTTTCTTTTCTGCCACCACATAAAATGCATTGGTAATTAAATTCAAGATCACCCTTCCTATATCCTGCGGAACGATATTAATGTTACCGATGCTTTCATCAAAATCTGTTTTCATGCTTGCATTAAATGTTTTATCTTTTGCCCGCAAACCATGATAGGCCAACCGTAAATATTCATCGGCCAGTTTATTGATATCGGTTGGTTCTTTGGTGGCGCTGCTGCTGCGGCTGTGCTGCAGCATGCCTTTTACAATGGCATCGGCACGTTTGCCATGATGATTTATTTTTTCAAGATTTTGTTTGATATCCTTCGCAATTAATTTTGCTTCTTCCAGATCCCCTTTTTCTATTTCTGCATTCATTTCATCCATCAACTCATTGCTTACTTCACTGAAATTGTTAACGAAGTTCAACGGGTTTTGAATTTCATGGGCAATGCCTGCGGTAAGTTCTCCAAGCGAAGCCATTTTTTCTGACTGGATCAATTGAGCTTGTGTAGATTTTAATTCGACCAATGCTTCTTCTGTTCGTTTTTTTTCTTCTATCAATTTTAACAGGTCCGATTCGGCCTGGCTTGCGAGTGCTTCTGCTTTTTGCAGATCCAAAAAACGGGTATAGGTTCGTTCAAATTCAATGGCAAAACGGCCGAGGATCTTTTTTTCATCTTCGGTCAGATCGTTTTCAATCATTACACCAAAGCAACCATATTTCATAAAAGCTTCCACATAATGCAAACCGCCTGAGAAATATTCCGGTTTCAACTGTTCAACTCCGTCAATCAATTCACTCCAGACAGCAAAGTAATTTTCAACGCCGGCAGGCGGTACATGATATGAATAAACTGGTTCAGTACTTTTCCAGTCAATAAG
>JAYSWW010000435.1:0-2859 GCA_043717805.1 Ferruginibacter sp. | reverse complement strand
TACCCAAATTCAATGTGCAGCCAACAATTGAAATAACTTCTTCCAACTGGTACAATCCGGGTATGAATTATAAATTTTTTATGGTGCCGGGAATATTAGTAACACTGCTAACCTTGATCGGTAGTTTAATGGCCGCTTTAAATATTGTACATGAAAAAGAAGTGGGTACCATTGAACAGATCAATGTCTCTCCCATTACCAAAGTACAGTTTATCCTGGGTAAACTGATCCCTTTCTGGATCATGGGTTTGGTAACCCTTACACTCGGGTTAATCGTATCATGGTTATTTTATAACATCATTCCCCTGGGAAGCATTGCATTGATTTATTTATTTGGAATGGTATTCCTATTTTGTTTGCTGGGAGTTGGATTGTTGATATCAACGTATGCCGAAACGCAGACACAGGCAACCTTTGTAAGTTTCTTTGTAATGATGCTTTTTATGTTACTGGGCGGATTGTACACCCCGATTGAAAGCATGCCTGAATGGGCGAAATGGATCACTAAAATAAACCCCGTTGCTTATTTTATAGAAGTGATGAGAATGATCGTTTTAAAAGGAAGCGGTTTTACAGATGTAAGAACAGACTTCTTTTCTGTGATTGGATTGGGCATTGTATTCAACTGTTGGGCAATCATCAATTACAGGAAAAGAACCTAAAGATTTCGCTGTAAAATAATTTATTAAATTTTACAAGGCTTAAAACTTAAAAACCAATTGCGAAAGTTTCTTACAAAGTTGCCATATCAATTACAAACCTGTAACGCACATCTCCTTTTAACATTCTTTCATAGGCATCGTTGATATCCTTCATGGCGATCACTTCCACATCACTCACAATATTATGTTCAGCACAATAGTCCAGCATTTCCTGTGTTTCGGGTATGCCTCCTATTAAGGAACCTGCCAGGCTTCTTCTTTGAAATATAAGATTGAATGCAGCAATTGGTGGAGCAGGCGGTGGAGCACCCACACACACCATCGTACCGTTGGTTGCCAGCATGCCCAGGTAAAAGTTATAATCATGCTCGGCTGAAACTGTATCTAAAATAAAATCAAAATAATTTGAAATTGATTTTGCCTGCTCTTCATCGGTGGTTAAAATAAAATTATGTGCTCCCAGTCTTTTGGAATCGGCAGCTTTGGAGGCAGTATGGCTCAGCACCGTAACTTCAGCCCCCATGGATACGGCAAGTTTAACGCCCATATGGCCCAATCCGCCTAAGCCGAGTATTCCAACTTTTTGTCCTTTGCCTACTTTCCAGTGTCGCAAAGGAGAATAAGTGGTAATGCCTGCACATAATAAAGGTGCTATTGCTTCAAGCGGTTGTTTATCAGAAATGTGTAACACAAAATCTTCATGGCAGAGTATCTGTTTGCTATATCCGCCATATGTGATCCCGCTGCCGTCTCTTTCCATTCCGTTGTATGAAAAAACAGCACCGGTACTGCAATATTGTTCCTGTCCTTCTTTACAATTATTACATTCCCTGCAACTGTCTACCATGCAACCGATGCCGGCAAGATCGCCAACTTTGAATTTTTTTACATGATCTCCAACACTTGTGACGCGGCCAACAATTTCATGTCCTGGTACAACCGGGTAAACCGTCATGCCCCATTCATTTCTTGCAAAGTGCAGATCGCTGTGGCAAACACCACAGTATAATATTTCTATCTGTACATCGTGTGGCTTGGGATCTCTTCTGTCAATGGTCCATTGTGCAAGCGGGCTGGTAGCACTTTGTGCTGCATATGATTTTGTTGATGGCATTAAATTTATTATAAGTTTAAACAAATATAGCTTGTATTAGATTGAACTGGATATAAAATTACATACGTTCATGGTGAAACATAAGAGTATTGGCGAAGTTGTTGCATTTGATACTGTATGCTCAGGGAGCTGATGCCAGTTAAAAAAATTTTTTATTAAAAAAATAATTTTAAATATTGAACGGCGTGGCCGGGACAGAAGAAGAAAAAGGAACCGAAGCTGATTTTACTTCCATCCGCCCTAGTTGTGCAAATGCTATATAGCCAGCAGTGCTTCAAAACCTGTAAGATTTTACTTGCGTGAAGTTGGAGATAATATTTACGCATCTGGAATTTCCGGCTCAACTAACTTAGCCAGTTTTTCCAAAGATTCTTGCCATCCTAAATAACACATTTCTGTAGGTATCATGGCAGGAATGCCTTCCTGGAGAATTTTTATTTCCGTACCGACCGAAATTTTTTGTAGCCAAACAGATGTAATTATTTCCCCTGGCAGGTTCGGATTATCAAATTTATCTGTGTATTTTAAAAACTCATTGGGCCTAATCTCGAGATATTTTCCTCCGAATGAGTGATCACTACCAGTGGAAAAATTATGGAATGACATTTTATAAGTTCCTTCTACCTGAACATTCATTTCATATACGGTACTCAGGAAGCCATACGGGGGTATCCAGGATGCGAGTGCTTTTGCCTCCGTAAATGCACGATAAACCTTTTCAGGTGAAGCTTTGAGAACTCTGTGAAACGAAACACTGTTGTTTGGCATAAAATAATATTGAAAATTTATAAACTGAAGCTAAATTTATAAAATAAAAGCTGATGATTTGCACATAGCTAAATTAATAACCTCAAGCTGGATATGAAGCCAAATTGAAAAACAAAAAGTTGAAACACGGCTTCCGTCTGCCCCCATTTTGGCAATGCAATGTTATGCGAATACTCTACTCTGCACTACGAAGATTTGTCGTCTCAAATTTGTAGTTACTCTTGCAGTATCCAGTGCATTGGCTTGCACTCTCTTTTGCTATTGTGCGTTGGCTTCTGTGTTGAGCAAAAGCAAATGACTAATCATCATCGTGCA
>JAYSWW010000434.1:0-2864 GCA_043717805.1 Ferruginibacter sp. | reverse complement strand
CCAGACAGCTTTTTTAAGTATTTTACAGTCATAGTTAATGAACAATTTAATTACTGGCTGGTTATTATTAAATTCTGTAATGAAGAAGGCCTTATCAATAATATTTTTTACTTTTTGTACTCTGCAAATTTTTGCCTCTCACATTGTTGGCGGGGAAGTTTATTATAGGTACCTGGGGCCCGGATCTGCAGGAAAAAGCAAGTATACAGTTGGTTTACGCTTATTTACAGAATGTGATCAGGTTTGTGGTAGTGGTGTAGCTTGTCCACCAACAGATGCAACTCTTGGAATATTTATTAATATCTCGCCATACAACCTTGCTTTACAAATTTCCTTACCCCTGGTTGATCAACCTTTGATAAACCTAACAACTTATCCGCCATGTTTGGATCTGCAACCTAAAGTTTGCTATAAGATAAATAATTATTCTGCGATTGTAGAATTGGCAGATAATGCCCAGGGATATCGAATAGCTTATCAATCATGTTGCCGGGCTTCTTCATTTAATGTTAATTCTGATGCAAGTACAACAAGTGGGGTCCCTGGTGCAACTTATGAGGCAACAATGCCTGGCACCAATCTTTTAGCAACCGGGCATAATTCAACTGCTTTGGTAAGATTGAAAGATACTGCACTTGTTTGCTATAAAAGCCCTTTTAGCCTTGCTTTTACTGCTGTTGATCCTGACGGCGACAGATTAACCTACGAATTTACATCTGCTTATAACGGGGGGCGCTTTACAAGTGCACAAGAAGCTATTCCAGACGCTCCACTTTATGGCGTTGTAAATTATGGCCCTGGATATTCTGGTACTTCACCTTTAGGCTCACAAGTAACTATTAATAATTCTACAGGTATAATCAGTGGAATAGCGCCCGCCAATGTGGGAAAATATGTTGTCAATGTAGTTATCAAAGAATGGAGAAACAATATCATGATTGCTGAACATAGGAAGGATTTTTTAGTAAGAACAAATGAATGTACTATTTCAAAAGCATCTCTAACTATTATTCCAACAAGTTGTGATGGCTATTCTGTAGATTTTTCCCAATACAATAACAGTGTAGGTAATATCACTGATTTTCAATGGATCTTTGGTGACCCGGCAAGTGGCTCTTTGGACACATCGTTGTTACCTGGCCCTATACATGTTTATTCAGCAGCGGGTACATATACAGTCAGGCTCAAAGTTTCAATCAATGGCATTTGTGTTGACTCCACAAGTAGTGAAGTAAAAGTATACCCTGGTTTTTTCCCGGGATTTACTGAAAATTCCCCCATTTGTAAAGAGAAACCATTACAATTTACTGATATAACAACTGCAAATTTTGGATCTGTGAATTCATGGACCTGGAATTTCGGTGATGCAGGGTCATCATCAAATAGCAGCAATCTGCAAAATCCCAATCATATTTATTTGAATGCAGGTACATATAACAGTTCACTGATTGTTGGAAGTGATAAAGGTTGTATTGATACAGTAAACAAAATAATTTCAATCGTAGAAAAGCCCGTTTTTTCCATAGGCAATGATACATTGATCTGTTCTATTGATACACTTCAATTAAATGCTGTAGCCAGTTCCCCGGGTATTATTTCATGGTCTCCTAATTATAACATTGATAATGTAAATAGTTTTTCTCCACTAGTAAGCCCGGATATAACTACCACTTACCTGGCAACTTTTATAGACAATTCGGGCTGTACAGGCACTGAATCTATTAAAATAAGTGTTGTTGATTTTGTGACTTTATCTGCCGGAAATGATACAACCATTTGCAGAACTGATGCGATAATATTAAGACCAAACAGTGATGGATTGTATTATTTATGGACCCCTGCTGCAACACTGAACGATCCCAATATTAAAAATCCTGTTGCAATACCAACGGATCCGATAACCACTTATCATGTAAGAGCAAGCATTGGAAAATGTGTAGCAGATGATGAGATTATCATCAAAACAGTTCCCTACCCGGATGCAGATGCCGGTGCAGATACACTGATCTGTTTTGGAAAGTCTGCCCAATTGCATGCATCCGGCGGCAGTATTTATACCTGGTCTCCAACAGCCTTTTTGAATGCTGCCAATATTCCAAACCCGGTATCAGTAAACCCCATTGCAAGTGTGGTTTATGTGGTAACGGTAAGAGATTTACTGGGATGCCCCAAACCTGTTAATGATACTATTATTGTTAATGTTGCAAAAATAATCGCCAATGCCGGCCCCAGGGACACTTCAGTTGTATCCGGTCAACCTTTACAATTATTCGCTACCGGTAGTAACATATATTTATGGACACCAGATACCTGGCTTAACAATCCCAATATTGCTTCACCTGTTTCTTTACCGTTGGACAATATTCAATATGTAGTGCGGGTCAGTAACAGCATTGGTTGTTTTAGTACCGATACAATCAATGTACTTTTATATAAAGTAAAACCCGACCTTTTTGTTCCAACAGGATTTAGCCCGAATGGCGACGGAACAAATGACATTTTGAGACCATTGGCACTTGGGCTGAAATCTGTTAATACTTTCAGGGTATATAACCGCTGGGGGCAATTGCTTTTTGCCACTTCCCAGATAGGGGCAGGTTGGGACGGCACTTTCAAGGGAGCTATCCAGGAAGCCGGTACATATGTTTGGTTTGCAGAAGGAACAGACTACAGTAATAATATATTAAAAAGAAAAGGGACCGTTGTACTGATCCGGTGATTTTTTCCCAATATCACTCCATTGCTGCTTTTAAAGCCCGGGTTTTTTTATTACATTTATGGCCTGAGGTTCACCCACAATTTTAATGAAAAAGCTGCTGTTCTCCATATTTCTTATTACAACTGTATATAATGCATTTGCAACG
>JAYSWW010000433.1:0-2869 GCA_043717805.1 Ferruginibacter sp. | reverse complement strand
GTTATCGGCAACTCTAATCAGACAATTCACATGAACAAAATCTTATTTTACATATTCGGACTTATTTTCTTGAGCCTAAATTCAGTTGGACAGAGTAAACAAGGAAACGTCATCTATATTGTTGACTCAATCCCTGTAATAGAAGACCCAGAAGAAGGAAATGAAATAGCAGATGCAGACATAGCAGATGTAACCGTTATTAAAAACAAAGATACATTACTACTATTGGGCTATGACAAATTTGATGGGGCTGTTTACATTTTCACAAAAGAATATCGCAAAAGACCTGAGGAACTAAAGAAAATACCATCATCAAAACAAATGGAAAAGAAAAATGGTGTTTGGTATTTTCGAGGTAATATATACAACGGAAAATTTATAGACTACTATTATACCGGCAGAAAGCAAGGAGAAGGAACTTTCCAAAATGGCAAAGCAGAAGGACATCGAACGATGTATCATCAAAATGGACAATTGGCTATGGAAAGGCTTTATCGCAACGGAATTGAAAATGGTATAGAAAAAGAGTATTACGAGGACGGGTCTTTAAAACAAAAAGGAGAATTTGTAAACGGCAATGAAAATGGTGTTTGGGAAATGTTTTTTCCGAATGGACAAGTTAAACAGAGAAGTATTTTCGAAAATGGTAAAATGGAAGGAGAAACGACAGTTTATTATTCAACTGGAAAAATATTGGCAGTCGAGGTAACAAAAAATGGTAAGACCATTCCAGATAAACGCCTTGAAAAAGTAAATCAAGCAATGAATAAAGGTCATGCAAGTAGCAAAGAGGGTGACTATAAGAATGCTATAAAAAATTATTCAAAAGCTATTGAACTTGATACTGCGAATGCAGAAGCCTATTTTGCAAGAGGAACAGTTAAATTAAATGATTTCAAATTTGACGAGGCAATAAGTGATTTTGACAAAGCATTAATATTTGAACCATATTTTGTAGAGCTTTATCAAACAGAGCATTTGCAAGGATTAGAAAGTATCAATTTGTAAGCAGTAGAAAGTTATCAGAAAGCAATGGTGTGACTATAATGGCATCTAAAGACAATCCTGGAATTCCTGAAAATGAATTGACAATTATTTGCAGTGACTTAAAGCAAGCAATATTCTTAGGTGACAGAGGGAAAATGATTATGGAAGCATTTCAAGAATTTTGTGGGACGAAGAGCAGCCGATAACAAAAGTATTTGCAAAAGCAGGGCTGGACCATATAACATCAGCTATGTATGTCTCGTCCTGAAATAGGTTGTCTACAAAACAACCAAAAATGGATATCAAAGATCAAATCATTCAGGAGTACCTGAACACGGGATGTGGTTACCGAAAACTACAAGCCAAGTATGGCATTAGCCGCACTACAATTTGCAAATGGGTACAGGTTTATCAAGGCGTACATAATTTACCGCCAACGGATTTGCAACAAAAACATTATCTTGATCCAATGACGAAAAGCAATGAAAAAAACGAAGCGGGCTCATCTCCTACAAAAGCTGAATTGCTTCAAAAAATTACCAGTTTGGAAAAACAACTGGCACATCAGGAACTTAAAGTAGTGGTTCTGGATACACTTATTAATGTTGCAGAAAAGCAATTAAACATTACTATTAGAAAAAAGTCTGGCACCCAACAGTCCAAGAAGTAAAAAAGACAAAACCGTTGCGTAGTGTGCAACAAATTTGTCGATTGCTGGGTTATTCGCCACAGGCCTATCACAAAAAACAAAAAAGAAATGTAGTGCAGTTATCAAATGAATTTTTGATACTGCAGCAAATTGATGCTATCCGAAAACATCAGCCACGATGCGGTGGCAGAAAATTATTTATTGAACTACAACCGTTTTTTAAACAACATCATATTGGTATGGGAAGGGATCTTTTTTTTGATTTATTGCGCAGAAATAAATTATTGGTACGAAAATTAAAACGCAGTGTACATACTACAAACAGTAAACATCATTTTCGCCGCTATCCCAATCTGATAAAGGATTTTACGCCGCTAAAGGCGCATGAACTTTGGGTGTCAGATATTACATACATTCCTCTTAAAAACAGGTTTGCCTACTTGTTTTTAATTACAGATGCTTATTCCAGAAAGATTGTAGGTTTTCAGGTAAGTGATGATATGAAAGTGAGTAGCGCTACGCTGGCTTTAAAAAAAGCATTGGCACAAAAACCACCCGAAACAATCGTTATACACCACAGCGACAGAGGCATTCAATATTGCAGTACCGCTTATGTGCAATTGTTACAGCAACACCATGCTCTTATCAGCATGACTCAAAATGGAGACCCTTACGAAAATGCGCTGGCCGAAAGAGTGAATGGTATTTTAAAATCGGAGTTGATCAGCAAGTATTACGATACCATTGATACTGCATCCATTCACATTGCCCGTTGCATTACCATTTACAATTATAAAAGAAGGCATAGCAGCGTTAATTTTCAAATTCCCAATGATGTACATCAGCAACAAGGGCCGCAAATAAGAAGATGGAAAAACTATTATCAACCCACTAAAAAACAAAACAATAGGAAGCCGAAACCCTAACCAATTGGCCGTAAAAAAATATTTTCTTTAGCTGTAATGGGCTACGAAAATATTTTTTTACTACAGCCAGCAAATCGACAATAAACAACTTTATTCAGGATGTATTATCTTAGTCAACCAATAGAAGGATTTATTAACTAAACCAGACAACTATTTTCAGGACGGGGGTCAGATAGGTATTACCTGTTTATTAATAGCTGTTAGTCTTTTCCACAGCTGCGGGTCTTCAAAAAAATAACATTCCGGTGCTGAGTGTTGCGTCGGCAAAGCAGCAAAGCAAAAAGCAGCCTGTCTGGCAGGCAGGCAG
>JAYSWW010000432.1:0-2873 GCA_043717805.1 Ferruginibacter sp. | reverse complement strand
GGGAAAAAATTTTCTATGCTGTAAACCAGGTCTGGTGGCTATGTTTGAAGTCACTGAAGCGGCTTGAGTTTCAGGCTCGAAGCAATAAGTTCTCCAATCGGTGATAAATCCCGTTTAATGACACTGGGAACTAAGGAAATTGATTTTTAGATAATAGCCAAAAAGTCAACTGCAAACTACAGCTGACTTTGATCTTATTCAGTATGAAAAGTTATTTATGTAAATGCACCGTATCAACAACGGTAATAGCACCTTTGGCAACGGCGATCCCGTTTCTTTGTTCAGGTAAAAAAGCTGTACTGTCGGAAATAAAATGTAAAGAATAGGTTCCCGAATCAAGGCTACTAAACATGTAAGCACCGCGAGAATCTGTATAAGTGCCTTTTATAGTATCGATTCCCTGAAGTGCAAACACGGCTGTTCGTATTGAATCCGGAGTAACGACTCCTCTTATCCCGCCATTACCAAGTTGGAAACTTGCCCGAATAACAGGTTTAAGCATATACTTTCCATTTCCGGTTTTTACAATAGATCTTGCAGCATCAAAATCAAGTACCAGGTTATAAAGAAGCCCTGAATCCAAGTTCTGATTTACATTTATTTTCAAACCCGATTGTTGGGCACTCGGTGTGGTAAGTTGGATTGAATCGCCATTGACGACTACATAGTTATTTGAACCTAATACCAAACGAACCTGGCTGATAGTACCACCATGGGGAACATCAGAATCTGCAAGCAAAGTGTCATTACCATTTACGAGATCCAGCAAATTGTAAGTCCCAACAGCTACAGTAGATAAACTTTGCCATCCGCTGCCAGAAGCATTGGTTATATTGATTTGAACGTCCTTCACATCAATAAGAACTGCATCGTAGCTGGCCGGCGCATCAGTGAGATATACTCTGAGATGTGTAGATTGACTAGTGTTTTGGCCGTTACCATCTTTAATTTCTTTCTGGCATGAAGAAATTAAAATAACGATAATAAGCGAAGCGATGAGTGAAGAATAAATTAATTTTTTCATTTTGTTTTTTTATTCAATTCCAGATGAATCAAGTATAATGCCAGATATCATTATGTGAATTTTATCTTATTAAAAATACATGAAAATCTCGGAAGAAACCTATTGTGTGAAAATAAGAGAACTAAATTTTTATTAAAAGAAAAAGGACCCATTACTGAGCCCTGAAATAGCTTTTCGAAGATAGTGGCGATGTTTTCTCCTGTCTTCCTCGGTTTTTCCAATTTTCTTTAAGAATCGTCTGAAACTCTTTCCAGTCAAGGGTTGATTTTTTATTTTGGGTGACCCCGTCTTAGATTTGGGTTATGTTCGTCAGAAGGAAACCTAATAAAAGTGGAGTTGTCAGTATACAGATAATCGAAAAGCGTTCTGGCAAATCCACTTTGGTTAGAACCGTTGGCAGCTCTTCAGACCCAAAACAAGTTGGTGAATTATTTGAAAAGGGTAAGCAGTTAATACAAGAAATAAAAGGCCAAACCAGTTTACACTTTGATAAACATAATGAAGAGCAGTTGGTGGACTTATTCTTTAACGGGATAAGAGAATTAAGTTTAGTGGGGCCCGAACTGGTGCTGGGTAAACTATTTGATGAGATTGGGTTTAACGCCATCAAAGACGGGTTATTCCGGCATCTTGTTTTAACCAGGCTGTGCTATCCGGTAAGCAAGTTAAAAACGGTGGATTATTTATTTAAGTATAAAGGCTTGTCCATCGATGTAGAAAGCGTGTACCGTTATTTAGATAAACTCAACAACAAACAAAAACAGCAAGTTCAACAGATAAGTTATCAGCATACACTTCAGGTATTAAACAATAAAATGAGCCTTGTATTTTACGATGTAACAACATTGTATTTTGAAATAGAACAGGAAGATGAGCTACGCAAAACCGGGTTTAGTAAAGAAGGAAAACATCAGCAACCACAAATCGTTTTAGGGTTATTAGTGAGTACAGGTGGTTATCCATTAGCCTATGAAATATTTGAAGGCAATACTTTTGAAGGCCATACCATGTTACCCGTTATTGAAGCTTTTAAAATAAAATACAAATTAAAAGAGTTGGTGGTAATAGCCGATGCCGGGCTTATGTCTACGGGTAATATTGCAGACCTGCAAAGCAAAAACTATCAGTACATTATAGGAGCAAGAATAAAAAATGAAACACATTCCATTCAGAAACAAATATTATCCACTACATTAAAAACTGGCGAAAGCATTGCCATTGTTAAAGATGAAAACAGCAGGCTTATAATCAGTTACTCTGATGGGAGGGCAAAAAAAGATGCTGCTAACCGCAAACGGGGGTTAGAAAAACTGGAAAAGAATCTGGCGAAAGGCAAACTCACCAAACAGCATATTAACAACCGGGGCTACAACAAATATTTAAAATTGGAAGGTGATATAACTATTAGTATTGATAAACAAAAATATAAAGCCGATGCAAAATGGGATGGATTGAAAGGCTACAGCACCAATACCAAATTAACCAAAGACGAAATCATAGAAAATTACAGCCACCTCTGGCAAATAGAAAAAGCCTTCAGAGTATCAAAAACCGATTTAAGAATACGTCCCATTTATCATCGCATCAAGCGCAGGATAGAAGCCCATATCTGTATTGCATTTTGTGCTTATAAGGTTTACAAAGAGTTAGACAGGCAATTAAAAGTAAAAGATGCCACTATAAGTCCCGAAAAAGCAATAGATACAGCCAAAACTATTTACCGTATCACCATCCAAACAAACCTCTCAAATACTCTGCACTCAAGGCTTTACATAGACAAAGATGAGCAGAAGTACTTACTTAAATTATTTGACCTCTAATCTTGGGTGACCCAGCGAGGAAGACAGGA
>JAYSWW010000431.1:0-7382 GCA_043717805.1 Ferruginibacter sp. | reverse complement strand
GATATCATGTGGCAGGAATTAAGGAACAGAAATGTTGATGGAAATAAATTCAGAAGGCAACATCCCATTGCAGGTTATATTCCGGATTTTGTTTGTTTGGAAAAAAAGCTGATCATAGAAATTGATGGAGAATATCATTCTGAAGCAGAGCAAAAAATATTTGATGCTGCCAGGGAGAAATGGCTGAATGAATATGGTTATACCATGATAAGATTCAGTAATGCCGAAATAAAAAATAGTTTGCCAGCTGTTCTTCAAAACATAACAGGAGAACTTTCAAAAGAAACGGATGCCGAAATAGGAACGGGGTCAAACTCCCCTCTCCTTTGGAGAGGGGCTGGGGGTGAGGTCAAACGTGAAACCAGTACCATGCCCGGCTACGCAGGCAGCAGTTGGTATTTTCTTCGCTACATGGATCCAAAAAATACTACCAGCTTTTGTGACCGAAAAGCAAGCGATTATTGGGGGCAGGTAGATGTGTATATCGGCGGGACCGAACATGCCGTTGGTCATTTGTTGTACAGCCGTATGTGGACGAAGGTTTTGTATGACCTGGGATTGATCGGGTTTGACGAGCCTTTTAAAAAACTGGTTAACCAGGGGATGATACAGGGGAGTAGCAGGTTTGTGTATAGACTGGATTATTATAGACTTGATGCTGATAATAATTTTTCTGAAGGAAAACAAATTTTCATATCAAAGAAAATTTTAGATGAGTTTCCTTCTTCGATAAAATTAATTAATAAAGCTTTAGGAATTAATTCCAATAGCACTGGAGCTACGTTGAAGGAAACGCCAATACATGTGGATGTTAATATAGTAGATGGAATAGAATTAGATATTGATGAATTCAGGAAATGGAAACCAGAATACAAAGATGCCATTTTCATTTGCGAAGACGGGACTTTGAATACTCCCCTCTCCTTTGGAGAGGGGTTGGGGGTGAGGTCAAACAACAGCAAATACATCTGTGCTGTTGAAACAGAAAAAATGTCCAAATCAAAATACAATACCGTTAACCCGGATATTTTGGTTGAAAAATACGGTGCCGATACATTCCGTATGTATGAAATGTTCCTTGGCCCTGTAGAAGCCAGCAAGCCCTGGGATACGAAAGGTATTGAAGGCGTTCATCGTTTTTTAAGAAAGCTGTGGAGATTGTTCAACCTGCCTGCCGAAGCTTCAGCGAAGGCAGGTGATGAAGGGAAAAAAATTTGGACCAATGAAAAGCCAACCGATGCTGAATTAAAAGTATTGCACCGTACCATCAAAAGAATTGAAGAAGATACGGAACGGTTCAGTTTTAATACGGCCGTGAGCACATTTATGATCTGTGTAAATGAACTGGCAGATATCAAATGCCATAAAAAAGAGGTGCTTGAAAAAATATTGATCCTGCTTACACCATATGCGCCGCATATTGCTTCAGAATTGTGGAATCAATTGGGAAATGAAGGTTCTGTACTCGATGCTGCATTCCCTGCATTTGATGGAAAATATTTGCTTGAAAGTTCTAAGGATTATCCTGTTTCTATAAATGGGAAACTGCGTACCAATATGCTTATAGCGCTGGATGCTTCTACCGAAGAAGTGGAAAAAATGGTGTTAGCCAATGACATTGTTCAAAAATGGCTGGAGGGCAAATCGCCAAAGAAAATAATTTTTGTAAAAGGCAAAATGGTCAATATCGTGATATAGATATTTTTGTAATCATTGCTTTGGGTTTTGCCACGAATGCACGAATAATAACAAAGAATTATTGAGCAGTGTACAAATCAGTAAATTGCAAGATGAAACAAGCTGATATTGCATCTGTTTTAGAGAAACATGCTTTTGAACTTCACCCTGTAATAAAGTTCAATGAAGCAACAGAAAAAATTGCTTCATTGGATCTTGCTAAAACCAATTCCGTTTTTACAGAAGAAATTTACAACAATACAGATGCATTTTCAACTTTCATCAATGCACAAATAAAAAATGCAAATGCCGGTTTTTTAATTGGCGGATACAGGGAACACAGAGAAATGTACAGGCGTAGTAAATTGTTCGATAAAAACCTGTCAAAAGAAGTTGAATCAAACGAAGAGCCAAGATCTTTTCATTTAGGCACAGATATCTGGGGAACAGCAGGAACAAAAATATTTGCTCCATTGGGAGGAATGGTACACAGTTTTGCTTTCAACAACAATCATGGAGATTATGGTGCAACTATTATTCTGCAGCATCAACTGGAAACAATTAATTTTTATACACTTTACGGGCATTTATCCTTAAGCGATATTACCGGTTTACGTAAAGGTAAATTTATTTCAAGGGGAGAACCTTTTGCTCATTTTGGTAAGCCGGAAGAGAATGGCAACTGGCCACCTCATTTACATTTTCAGCTTATCATGAATATGAATAATTATGAAGGTGATTACCCGGGTGTATGTAAAATGAGTGAAGCAGAAAAGTATTTAATGAATAGTCCCGATCCTGATATGATATTACAATTGAATAAATTTATTAGTTAATTCATACCTTTTCTTTAATAACTTCAAAATAAATTATTCCCAATTCCTGTTCACGCTACATTGAAGATGGGTTGGAGTGAGGTCAAACCCTCTTTTTTAGTCAACAAAACACTAAAATAATTGTTTAAATATGTTTTAAATAGCAGTTTAAAATCATAATTTTACAGATTATTACAATTTATCAGCACAATGGAAATCAAAGCGGGCGCATTATTACAACATATAAACAGTCCTGCCGACCTTAAAAAGCTCAGCAAAGACCAGATGCTCCAGGTGAGTCTGGAACTCAGGCAATATATCATTGACGTAGTAAGCGTTTATGGCGGTCACTTTGGCGCCAGTTTAGGCGTTGTTGAACTATCAGTTGCATTGCATTATGTATTCAATACTCCATACGATCAATTGGTATGGGATGTTGGCCATCAGGCATATGGGCATAAAATCCTTACCGGCCGAAGGGATATTTTTCCAACCAATAGAAAATACAAGGGCCTTAGTGGCTTTCCGAAAA
Organism: Ferruginibacter sp.; assembly: GCA_043717805.1. Lineage (GTDB taxonomy): Bacteria > Bacteroidota > Bacteroidia > Chitinophagales > Chitinophagaceae > Ferruginibacter. The sequence goes on along the minus strand of JAYSWW010000431.1, from coordinate 4,358 downwards.
GAAGCGAAAGTGAATACGATACATTTGGAGTAGGGCATTCATCTACTTCAATATCTGCTGCATTGGGAATGGCTATGGCCTCTCATTATAAAGGCGAAACCGATCGCCAGCATGTTGCTGTGATAGGAGATGGCGCAATGACAGCCGGACTTGCATTCGAAGCAATGAATCATGCTGGTATTGAAAAAAGCAATGTATTGATCATTTTGAACGACAATTGCATGAGCATTGATCCAAATGTTGGTGCTCTTAAAGAATATTTAACGGATATCACCACATCTCATACTTACAATGACCTGCGTGATACTGTATGGAATGCCATGGGCAAATTACCCATCGGGAAAAAATTCAGCCGTGATATTGCCAGTAAACTTGAAGCCAGCCTGAAAGGAATGGTAAGCAAGAGCAGTAACCTGTTTGAAGCATTGAACCTTCGTTATTTTGGCCCGATAGACGGGCATAATATTACCAAGCTCATTGATACACTGAATGACCTGAAAGATATTCCGGGTCCTAAGCTTTTACACATTAAAACAGTAAAAGGCAAAGGGTATGGTCTTGCAGAAAAAGACCAAACATTGTGGCATGCACCTGGCTTATTTGATAAAGTAACCGGTGAAATTCAGAAGAAAGTATTTGACCTGCCACAACCCATGAAATACCAGGATGTATTTGGTTTCAGTATCATTGAACTGGCAGAAAAGAATAAAAAAATATTCGGTATAACGCCGGCCATGCCTTCGGGGTCTTCCTTGAAATATATGATGGCCAAAATGCCCGACAGGGCTTTTGATGTTGGTATTGCAGAGCAACATGCCGTTACCGTAAGTGCCGGTATGGCAACTCAGGGCATGAAAGTGTTTTGTAACATTTATTCTTCGTTTATGCAACGGGCTTATGATATGGTCATACACGATGTGGCCATTCAGAAATTACCCGTTATTTTTTGCCTGGACAGGGCCGGGCTTGTTGGTGAAGATGGCCCAACACATCATGGATGTTACGATATAGCCTACATGCGATGTGTACCCAATATGATCGTATGTGCCCCGATGAATGAAAGGGAATTGCGGAATATGATGTACACTGCACAATTGGATTCTACCAATTTACCTGTGTCCATTCGTTATCCAAGAGGAGAAGGTGTAATGCCGGAATTGCAAAAAGGCAACATGGCTGAAAAATGTCCTTTTGAAGAAATTACAATCGGTAAAGGACGTAAATTAAAAGATGGTGAAGAAATTGCAATACTAACATTTGGTCATACCGGTAATTTTGCTGCATCTGCCATCAGGGATATAAAAGCAGAAGGTATCAATCCTGCACATTATGATATGCGTTTTGTAAAGCCACTGGATGAAACCATGCTTCATGAAGTGTTCTCAAAATTCAATAAAGTAATTACTGTAGAAGATGGAACCATTGTTGGCGGATTTGGATCTGCAGTACTGGAGTTTATGAACGAACATGCTTATAAGGCTGATGTAAAAATAATGGGCATACCAGACAGGCTGGTAGAGCATGGCAGCCCCAAACAATTGTATGATGAAATTGGAATAGATGCAAATGGAATTATAAAATTATTACGTGAGATAGCAAAGGCGGATATAAAACAATTGATAAGTTGATTATTAAAAAATAAATTTACTTTTAAGCATGCAATTCACGCATGCTTTTTTTTATGCAATAAGATATCTGAAAACTACATTGCTTTTATGCTGTGTTTTTTATTCCACAGATATGTATGGGCAACACCCCGATTCATTATTTATTGAAAATATTTTTAACCGGGGCTGGAAAAATATTTATACCAATAAGGATAGTGCTGTTTATTATTTTGAAAAAGGGAAAAAAATAAGCAGCGAAAAAAACTTTATACCAGGCCTTGTAACCTATCATAATTATTGTGCAGCCTTAATGATTGCCGGGGATAGCATTGACAAGGCTTTTATTCACTATGATAAAGCCTTGGCCATAGCCAGGGCAAATAAATTGGATATTGGCCTTGGACTTACCTTTATGAAACTGGGTAACCTGTACCAGTTTACAGGCGATTATGCAAAAGCAGGTGAAAATTATTTAGCCGCCGCCGAACTCTTAAAAACAAATGAAGACAGAAAAAAAATTATGGGCTTATATAGAAATATTATTTCAACGCTTAATAACCTGCAACAGCAAAACCAATCCCTGCAAAACGTATTGCCAGCCTTAAAAAATGATAACACCAGCGAAAAAGAAATTGTCTCTATTCTTTCACATAATAAAACAAATGAAGCCAGCCTCGATTTCCCCGACCAGACTACTCTTCGTGAAATTACCGGCGGAGATATGTATGTGATTTTTGGAGGTGCCAAATTTCGGATAGCTGATTTTTATGTATTAAGTAATTATAGCAATTACCGCAGTGTCCGGAAGGTTCCGGACGGAATGCTTTCCCGCATACCTGATATACCCCGGGAGGGCACTATACTAAGTGAATCTAATGACAGGGGTAAAGTCTGGCTGATAAAAGACAAACTGCGTCATCTGATTGACAATCCGGAGGTATTACAGTTTTTTGGAGGATGGGATGCACTGTGCACTGTGCCGGAATATACCCTGCAACAAGTGCCCGATGCCGTAGATACAGTAACCCTGCAAAACGTATTGACGACCTTTAATTTCAGGAAAGAGTATGAAGTATTGATTGATACGTTAAAAACTACTTTACTTCTGAATACTTATTTACTGGGGGAGGTTGGAAAAAAATTAAAAGCAAAAAATAACGAACTGCAAAAAAGAAAAATATTGCTCTGGGCTTCCCTGGTTGGGATTGCAGCATTATTATCTATTTGGTTTTTGCTGGTGCGGCATTCCCTTCAAAAACAAAAACTTTACCGGCAATCCTTACAGGTACTAAAAGCAGAACAGGCATTGCAACGCAAAATGGAATTGGAAAAAGAACGAAACCGTATTGCAACCGACATGCATGATGATTTAGGCGCCGGACTTTCTACTATCCGGTTTTTAAGTGAAAAAGTAAGACGCAACAGCTTTAGCGATGTTACTAAAAAAGATGCGGAAAAAATTGTAAACAATTCGAATGAGCTGCTGCAAAAAATGAACGAACTCATCTGGGCAATGAATGAAAAAAATGATACACTGGAAGATCTGTTATTCTATGCCCGGTCCTATGCAGCAGAATATGGGGAAGAAAATAATCTACAGATGGAAATTTTTATGCCTGATAAGATACCTGCAATTATGGTAACCGGCGAAATACGGAGAAATGTTTTTTTAACTTTAAAAGAGAGTCTGCACAATGTGGTAAAACATGCCGCTGCAAAGAATGTAACCATTCATTTTAAAGCTGATAAAAACCTTTTTATCAGCATACAGGATGATGGCAAAGGATTTGAAACAAACAATGATGAAGGCAATTCTGCCTCCATTCTTTCAAAACCAATTAAAATTTTAATTACTTATGAAGAATAGAAACTTTTTATGTCTTAAATAAAAAAACAGCCTTGCTGATTGATTATATAAAAACCCAGTACAGTATAAATAATTTAAAATGTAATCTCGGTAAATAACCGGGATTTTTTCTACTTGCCCCATACCACTGTTTTTTAATGCTTCTGTATAATATTTATAAACCCATGAATTTTTGTGAAAATATTTTGGAACACATAGGCACAGCGGCACGGGGATACAGAGAAGAAAAAGTAAAATCCATAGAGTTAATATCCCTTAAAAAAATTTCTAATATTTCTTTAACAACGCTTTAAAAATTTTGTGAAAATAATTTCGTTAAGTGTCTTAGCCCAACATTATTTTCATGAAATACTTTATGAAGGTTTTTATATCCTTTCTGTTGTTGCTTGCTACAGGATCAGCCCTTGCCTATTTTTTCTGGTATAAACCAAAATTCAATCACCATGTAAAACATACTGCCTCTTTTAATAGCATTGATGTAAATGCCGCAGTAATGATCTATTTAAAACAAAAAGCTGCCCGGTTTGGAATATTTAACCAACCGGCTGATTGCGATTCCGGCTATAGTTTTTTTAAAGACATGAAGATCCAGTCGGGTAAAAAAAAATTCTTTGTTTACAACTTTGATAAAGATTCTGTGGAAACAGCAGGACTTGTATCTCAAGGAAGCGGCTCTGATAAAGGAAGGGATGAATTGTATTTTTCAAATGAGCCTAACAGCAACTGCACTTCATTGGGAAAGTATAAGATCGGAAATTTGTATAACGGGAAATTTGGATTGGTATTTAAACTCTATGGACTTTGTAATGCCGGAATTGCTAAAAGGCAACATGGCTGAAAAATATCCTTTTGAAGAAATTACAATAGGAACAGGCCGTATTTTA
>JAYSWW010000044.1:0-14862 GCA_043717805.1 Ferruginibacter sp. | reverse complement strand
AAAAATCATTGCGATCATAAATATTACTTTCAACATATCCTTTGAGGGCATCCAATAAATATTGAAATGATTTTTGATTGTTTTCCTGGATATGTTTTTTAGCAGCAGTCAGCCTTTTTTTGATAAAGTAAGAAACAAGGATCACAGGCGGAAGTAAAATGACCAGTAATAACAGGAATAATTTCGTATCATATAATAAGATCGCAACAATGGCTACAATGACGAGCGATAACTGGGTAATAATTTGTTGTATCCCCGAAAGGATGTATTGTGAAAATTCAAATGGCTGAAATGCAATTTGGCGTATATGTACTGATGAATCTGTATTAATAAATTCATTGAACCTGGCCTGTTGGAATTTGAACAAACTGGTTTCTGAAACCCTGACTGCTATTTTACCGATGAATTTATATTGCGCACGTGAAATGATAAATCCCAACCAGTTTTTCATGCCAAATACAATTACAAAAACAGCAATTAATATAACAGGGGAATTGCCCGGGATCCAAGCCGGTAAAATGATGTGGGAATCTTGTGTTGGGTGAATATAAAACTTAATGATATATAATAATATGGCAAGCGAAAGTATATCTATGATACTGATAATGATATCCAGGATGCTCAATAACCTGAATTGTTTTTTCTCTTTTTTATCAAGAACTGCCAGTATGTTTCGCAGAATATTTTTCATCAATGGCAATATACTTTTTTGGTAGTTATGAATGTAAATAATACTTCGAAAGTATTTATTATGTCTTACATAGCGGGATTTTTGCGATGGGATCCTTGTAAAAAAGCTCCAATAATAATCGAGCTATAATTCCATTTGGCATTGAACGTGTGTGACCTTTCGGTTGGATCAGGCCTTCAATAAAAAATTTGCCGGGATAAAATACAGGTATTAATGATAAGGGTATTAAAAGATGTCTTTTGTAAACCCGATAAGTACACCACCACTTTGAATGGGAAGCTCGCCTGTGCCTATCTTTCTGACCGGCAGTTTAATATAAGGTTCAATACGCAGGTTGCCGGTTTTACCGAGTTTACGTATATATCCGGCACTAATATTGATCACGGCAAATAAGCTGGTACTTTTATTTTTGTAATCGTAATCTTTGGGATAATAGTATCCGTTGTGTTCAATGTTATAAGTATAGGATTCATTTTGCATAAAATAAGAAGAAAATCCAACTGAACCAAACCAGTTTGACCCCGATCTGCTACTGAATGTATAACTGGCATTTATGGGCAACTCCAGCATTTTACAAACGCCATCAATGTGATCAATGGTAGCATTTGGATAAAGGTAAATATTTTTGGTGCTGAAGTATTTGCCATTGCTGCTGTAATATTTCCTGTCTTGCAGGAGGCCTGCTTCGATGCTTATTTTCTTAGTCAACCTGTATCCGGCAAGGAACCCATAATTGAGCCCAACTTTTTTAAGTGATTGTAATTTTATGGCACTGAAATCAGGTCCTGCAACCAGGCCGATGTAAAATCGTTTTGTACGGATTTTGTCCTTTTTAATATCTTTAGTTTTAGCAATATCATTGTTTTTTGCGATTTCTTTTTTTGTTGTTTCCGGTATAGTATCTGTTGCTTCTTTTTTGCTCTTTTCAGCAACGGGTATTTCTTTGTTGGTTTCGGAAGCAAGCAGTTCAATATTTTTAACTGCTTTATTTATGTCAGGATTGCTATACGATTCTTTTTCTTTTTTTAAGGGGTTATTGGTTTGTTTCTCATCCTCTAAAGCGGAGTTATTTGTTACGGAAACATTTATTTTCTCTTTTGATTTATTTGTTGATTTAGTGTTCTTCATTGTAATTTCGTCAACTTCTGAAAGCGGGGCATTTATAATTTTGAACTTTGATCTTTGTTTCGGAGAAAGCAGGTGTTTGTAACTTGAAGCAACGGCGTTGTTATTTATATTATTTGATGCCTGAGCGGAATTGCTGGCTTCCGGGGCTTTGAATTGTGAAATTACAGGTTCAAAAGAATTTACAGGCACCGTTTTTGTTGCTGAATTGGTTTTATTTGTTGCGGATAAATTAGAATTATATTTCAAAACAGTTTTGCGCCTGATTTGATTGACATCTTTTTTTACAATAGTTGGATTTAATGATGGATTGATTTTTCCTACAGGCTGTTCATTCATTGAGGACCTGTTATTTTCAAAAATGGTCAGCGGGACCAGTAATAATAACAGAAGAAGGTAACGAAGATTGTTTTTTTTGTTTTTAACAACCGGATTTGATAAATCAGAAGTGCCATTCGAATTCATTTTATTTAACACAACATCCCAATCAGCATTATCTGTTATTAAAGGGTAACTTTCAGCAGCCCTCCGGAACAATTCATCATTCATATCTTCATTCATTTGTAGCATGTTTTTGCTTCATCAGCTTTTTTAATAAATGTTTGTAGTAAACCGCGGGCTTTGGAAAGATTTGATTTAGAAGTACCAACAGCAATTTTCAACTGGTTGGCAATTTCCTGGTGTGTAAATCCATCAATAACATACAAATTGAAAACAATCCTGTATGTAGGGGGTAATTTCTTAACTTCCAGTATCAGGTCTTTGTATAAAACAGTCTGATCGGAAGATTGTGATTTATCTTCAATCCAAATGCCTTCATTGATCATACCTATCTCCGGAAGAAAATTGTCTTTTCGCAGCCGGTCAATAGCAGTATTGATCATGATGGTTCTCATCCATCCCATTAAGATCATTTCAACTTTGCCGGATTTCTCGTAATGAAATGTATGTAGTTTGCCAAATATCTTTACAAAACCATCATTTACAACGTCTGTAGCTTTGTCATACCTGTATATATACCGGAAAACAATTTTTAAGCAATAACCATAAAAGCGCTCATAGAGAGCCTTCTGGTCTCTGTGATTATTCTCCAGGCAGCCGGTAATTATTTCGTCTAGAAATTTCAATTCTGCAGAATTGTTTTCAGTTAATACGTCCAATGTATGATATGGTTGCTTTTTTGAGGGAAAAATTAGTTAATTAAGTTAAATTCAAAAGAAAAGAAGGATAGGCTTTTAGAGGGGATATTGTTATACAAGATATTAAATATTTTTTGCAAATAGAAGCCTGCCGCCTTAAAATAGTGAACCGTAACATAATTGAATATGTTACGGTTGCTGGGTAAACTTAAAGGGGTGAGTACCTCATTAAATTGAGTTTCCGAATGAGGATTTTGGATCATAAAACAGGGGTTTGGTCTTCGGCCTGGATATATTTTATTGAATTATAATTTTACGAATTCTAATTGTTCATTCCTTACCGGGTTATCATCTTTCACTTTAAAACTGGTAACCGTAAAGAAGTTTTGATATTTTTATTGTATTAATACGTTAAGGTTGATATTGATGATGTAAAGGTCCTTAAAATAAAACCTTCATAAAACTAAACTATACCGAACAGGTAAATTTGGTAGCTGAATCGGAATAAGAAGAAATGAACATCGATCTGCTAATGGCAGGAACTTGAAATAGTGTAGGATAATAAAATAAATACAAACAGTATTATAAAAAATCAATGAATCAGGGGCAATAATTAACTGCCATCATCCAGCCAGGTCTTAAAATCTGCAGACCTTTCTGTACTGACAATGGTTTCCTGTTTTGTTGCGGGTTTTAATTTGATCAGTACCCGGCCTTTTGTATAGGCAAACATTTCTGCTATGGAACCGATGGAAACGATGAACTGGCGGTTGATGCGAAAAAAGGACCTTGGATCAAGAAGGGTTTCCAGGCTGTCTAAATTGAAATCGATCGCAAAACGTTTTCCTTCATGTGTGGCAAGGAAATTGATCTTATCCTCGGTATAGAAATAAGCGATTTCTTCTGTTTGGATAGTTTTAATATGCTCGCCGAAACGAACAATGAACCTTGTTTTGTAAGGTTGGTTTTTAGGACTATATGCCTGCAGGAGTCTGTTGATGTCAAATGAAGGGAATTCGGTTTGCCTGGTGTTTTTGAATTTGTTTATTGCATCGAGCAATTCATCCTTCTTTAAAGGTTTTAAAAGATAATCTATGCTGTTTACCTTGAATGCATCAATGGCGTATTGATCAAAAGCTGTCACAAAAATGACCGGGCATAATAATTTTACTTCTTTAAAGATATCAAAACTGGTACCGTCTGCCAGTTGTATATCGGAAAAGATAAGATCAGGCGCCTCATTTTCTTTGAACCATTTAATAGCAGCGGATACACTGGCAATGGAGCCGAGCAGCTCAACTACCGGGTCAGCTTCTTTGATCATTTTTAATAATCTCTTTGCTGCGGGTTCTTCGTCTTCTATAATTAATATCCTGAGCATATTCTTTTTATTTTTTTAATAAGGGAAGTGAAACTATAAAATATTTTTCATCATTTGTGATCAATACTCTTTTACTGCTTAATAAATTATACCTGTTCATGATGTTCTGCAGCCCCATGCCGGCACCAACTTGTTTACTATGCCTGGCATGTATATTATTTTTTACCAGCAAATATTCATCCGCTGTGATCTCCAGGCTGATGATAAGCCTTGTTTCTTTAGACACGGCATTGTGTTTAATGGCGTTTTCCATGAGCAACTGGAGCGTCAATGGCGGAATGAAATATTGCATTTTTTGTTGTTCTGATAAATTGGATACCAGTTCAACATTGTTGCCATGGCGTTTTTGTTGCAAGAAAAAATATGTTTGCAACAGGTCTGTTTCTTCTTTCAGGGGAATTATTTCCTTATCCCTGTAATTGACAATATCCCTAAAAAAATCTGATAACTGCTCGGCATATTCAACTGCCATCTTGGGATCTTCTTCAATGGTAGAGATCAGGGTATTAAAACTATTGAACAGGAAGTGTGGGTTGACCTGGTTGCGCAATACTTCAAACTGGAACTGGATCTTTTCCCGGCGAAACCGCTCCAGTTTCTTTAATGAAGCTTCCCTGCTTTTGATATACCAATACAACAATGCCATGGCCAGCAGTACGCAAACTGTGATGAACCAGTATTGTTTATAAAAAGCCTTTTTAATTATAAAATGATAAGAGGCCTCATCAGCATTCTTAAAATTCTTATTGAGAGAGGATTGAATATGGAATGTATATGTCCCCGGTTCGAGTTTCGGAAAATTCTTGCTCCGGTCTCTTGTGATCACCCAGCTGCTGTCAAGTCCTTCGAGTTTATACTGGTAATAAACTTTTTCAGGATCTGAATAATAAAGCCCGGTATAATTGAAAGTAAAATTGTTCTCATCATAACTAAATACTTTTGGCCTGTCCTCATCAATTTCTTTTAAGAATAATTGTACCGATTCAATAAGTGTAGTAGGTTTCTGCAGTGAATTTTCCGGAAAAGAATAGGACAATATACCCGAAACTGTATTTACCATTACCCTGCCTGCACTATCCTGTGTAACTGCACCCAGGTCTTCGGCATTTATTTTGGGGAGACCCTGGCTACTGTTGAGGTAAGAGATATTGCCTGTCTGCGGGTCTAAGATGTCAAGTCCCATTTTATGAACAATAATGATATTGCCAGCATGGTCGGTTTTAAGTACAGATATATTCAGGCTACTTAATCCGTCATTCACCGAATAATTCGTAAATGTCTTCCCGTCAAATTTATAAACACCTGCGCTTGCAGTACTGAACCATATATTTCCTTTTTTGTCCTCGGTAATGGAATAAATATGGTCATCTTTTATTAGCTCCTTATTATTAAAGTATGAGAAATCCTTGCCCTTCAACATGGTTAATCCATTTCCGTCTGTTGCAAACCAGATCCTGTCTTTACTGTCCTTGAAAATTGTATAAATGTAATTTGTACCTGTACTTGTATTATCGTAATTGGTATAATGGTAAGGTTTGTAAATGTCTGAATTTCCAGACGTCAGTTCTACTACCATGGTTCCCTGTAGACTGCTTGCATACAAGGTGTTTCCCCGCCCGTTTATAGAAAGAACACTTGAATTATTGAAGAGGTGGTTCTCCGTAAAACCACGGTGCACAAAACTATGTGGATCTAAAATAAATAAACCTTTCCCCATCGTTCCTACCCATATATTTTCATAAACATCCTGGTACAGCGAAGTAATATCAGTTTTTTCTGTAAGGCCGGGGATCTTTATTTTCTGAGCCTGGTAAATACCATTCTTTAAAAAAATCCTTATCAGGTCATTGTAGTAATCATTTACCCAGATATCGCCATTCTTTACTGATAATATGGCATGAACATGTTCAAAAACAGGATCACCGGGAATTGCGATCAGCTTCAAAGATTCGCCAGGGGTGCGTACAAATCCATAATTAGGAAAAGATAACCATATATTTCCCTGGTTGTCCTGCAATAACCCGCTTATGTTGTTACCAATATTGACCTGTGGCACTGACATGATCTTCTCATCACTATAGGAATATTTATACAATCCACTGTCCTGTGTGGCGATCCAAAGCATATTATGTGCATTCAGCATGGAATTTACCTGCCCGTATTTCCAGTTACTTGCTGCTTCTGGGACCACTATTTTTTTATTATTATGATCATACAGGCAAAAACCTTTATCCTGCAAACCTACCCAGTAAGTATTTTTACCTGCGTTGATGATCGAAGTAACTATATAATCGGGTAGCCCAAGCCGTGGGCCTATTATTGAAACGGCTTTCTTCCCATTTTTTATACTGCATACCTGAATGCCCTGGTCCGTGGCAGCGAGCACATCGCCATTATCTGCAAGTGTTATTGTATTTACATTCAGGTCACTTAGTCCATCTTCTTCATTTAACAGGTAAAGCCGCCTGCCCCTGATGATATAAATGCCTTCTCCATTGGTAGAAAACCAGAGATTGTTTTCATTATCCTGCAGGAACGCGGTTATCTTTTTTTTTGGGGTGCCTTCTTCGGGATTGTAATACTGCAGTTTTTTATTTACGATATTGGCAATACGGCCGCTTTTAAAACCGATCCAACTCTTTTGCTGCCTGTCCTGGAATATGGCTGTAACAGTATCGGTGTATTCAGGGTTCTCAAAATTTATCCTTATAAATTTTTCTCCGTCGAATTTATACAGACCGTTGTCTGTACCTGCATACAGATATCCATTCTTGTTTTTATAACTGCAGTTTATTTTTATGGTCTTATTGTCTTTCTCAAGTTTAAAATATTTATAGCCGGGAAGCTGGGCGGCTGCCTGGAAAAAAAAGGACAGTGCTATGAATGTAATATAAAAGCAGTTGAATGGACGGCTCATGGTGATGTAAGATCAGCTTTAACTTCTACCTTAATTTCTGATGCCAGTTTTTCATGTACAACTTTTGGTATGGGGATATTGTGATCAATGAGAAAGACAGTAAAATCAGACCTGAGACTTATATTGCCACCTTTCACTAGCAGTTCACTTTTGATGATCCTTTCCTGCGATACACCATGGATCGTGAGATTTCCCTTTGCCCTTACGGTATAAGTCCCGTCTTTCGAAAAATCGATGTCTTCAATAATCTTTCCGCTGAATGAGGCATTGGGATACTGCACGGTCTCCATGTAATTTTCATTGAAATGCTCTTTCTGCAATGGGCTGTTGAACCCGCTGAAAGAAATTACCTTGACCGTAAATGCAAATAATTTTTTTGTGATATCGAACTTGCCCCGCATTTCATTGCTGGAGGCTTTGATAAGTTCAAGCGGGGCGTCTGAACTGAAAGTGATAGAACCATTATTGGTACTATATACCTGCAACTGGGTGAAACCTTTCTGCTGTAAAAAGATCAATGTAAGGCAACAAATCAAAAAACGCTTAAGCATCCGGTTTAAATTATTTGCTACAAGTTAAATATTAAATGTTGCTTTTGGAAGAGCCTGTATTTTAATAAACACGTTATTGCGGGGTACGAAGCGATCTTTATTATTAGAATGTTTCCTTTTAGATTGTTTTGTACCTCTCAATGACGAAAGGTTTTACTTCCTTCTCTTACCCACCGTAAATACTCTGGAGATATTAAACCCGAAATAAATATCCCCCTTACCCCATTCACCTGTTGTTTCTGAAATAAATGTACGTTCATTCATACCACGGGAATTGGTAAAATGCAATTGAAAAACATGTCCGCCGGTTTCTATGTCTACACCCAGGGAAAGAGAATTAGTTGTACCCGGCATCTTATACCCGGGAATTTGATAATAGTATTCAGCATTCAGGCTTATACGTTTTGAGATCTTTTGTCTTCCACCCACTCCAACAGCCATCAGGCCATTAGGTTCCGCCACCAATTTTACCAGGTTGCGGTGTACATATGTTGGCATGATTTGTATTGAAGTGCCTTCAGAAAATTTCCTGCCAATGATCAGCTGCTGTGTATAGAATAAGCGGGATGTGAAATAATTCTTCCTATTGGGATCTTCGAACTTCAGTGTTTTTACAGCGATGGTTGGTACATAACTTACCGTTACCGGCATTTTTCGTTTTCCGGTTGATTGCCGCAGGAGTTTGAGTTTGAAATAACCATCATAGGTTTTCTCAAATGTACTTCTGCCGATGCCAACCATTAAGTAACGCGTGATCCCATAATCAAAACCCATACGCATGGTGGCATTGTCAAGGCCGAATAATTCATAACTGCCGTTGTTTAATTTGCCAAAGCGGTGAGATATCTTGACATCCAATACACCTTTACCGACATTTTCTACAGTATGTCCATTGATCAAACGAGTTGTTTTGAATGTTGCTGTGATATAAGTTGTCTTTGTTTTGTTGTCGCCGATCACTTCCCTTTCCAACTGTGCCATCAGGTCTGTGGTATCCTGCGCTTTCAATGCAACGGCTGAAAAGAAAATGAAAAAAAAGAGCAGTATTAATTTATTTAGTCGCATGATTTCCTGTTTACATTTTTTGATCAAAGTCTGAATTAACGGTCACTTCAACAGATTCGGCAATATTATCTTTTACAAGGGCCGGAATGCTGATATTATATTCCGAAATCTTGATGAAGAATTTGGAAGTAGCAGAGATCTTACCCCCTTTTACTGTAAGGATTCCTGTTGTATTGATTTTTTTGGTAACGCCGTGTAAGGTCATTTCACCTGATACAGGAACTGTATACAAACCATCTGTAGAAAATGAGACCCTGCTCATGTCGGTAATTGTACCTTTAAACCCTGCTTTGGGAAACTTATCACTTTCCAGGTAATTCTCGTTGAAGTGTTCTTCCATCAGGGCTTTTTCAAAATGGAAGCTTTTTATCAAAAGTGAAAATTGTAATTCGCCGGTTTGGGAATTAAGTACACTCATTACCTGGTTGTTATCAGCCTTAATATTTTCCATGGATGTTTTGGAAAAGAAGGAGATATTGCCATTTTTGGTATAATACTTTTGTGCCTGAACTGAATTGGTCAGTATCAATATTGTTATAAAGGGAATGATCAGTTTTTTCATTTGATTGTTTTTTTAGTTTCCTGTATTTATTGAATGATTAATTAATTATTGGGTGCACCGCTATCTATCCAGCATTTTATTTTGGTCATTTCTGCAGTCGATAAAGATCCTGATGCCGGCATTGTTTTTTCTACGATCGCTCTCGCATTGATCCTGTCTTTCTTTGCGCTTATCTGTGCATAGCTTTGAAAAATCACTCCACCCGATGCACTTGCATCATGACAGCCGGAAATGGCACATTTGCTTAAAATGATCGGCTGCACATCTGCAGTGAATTTTGCAGCAGCTGTTGCACAATCTGCCTGAAGTGTACTCCCGGGATATAATAATTCTTCTTTATCAACATAGCAACCGGCAAAGGGGAGGACCAAAAAAACCAGTAAACCCAAAGCACCTGCATTTTTTTTAACGCGGTTTATAAATTGAAACTTCATTGAATTTATTTTTAATTGTTTAATGAACCTGCTGCTATCCATTTTCTTATTTGTGTTATTTTACAATCACTGAGTTTAGCGGCATTCTTTGGCATCGCAGGAAAACCGGGAAGATGATCAACACTTCCCATCAGTTTTCCGTTCAGGGCAATCACTTTAACATTGGCATAGGTCGTAAGGTCAAGATTGCCGCTTAAGAAATTGAGATTGTGACACCCTTTGCAATTGGTGTTTATTATAGGTACAACGGCCGCTGAAAAAGTTATTGTTGTGGTATCACAATCATTGCATGCATTGTTTTTTGCACCTTGTAATATCCATTTATAAATGAGGTCCTTTTCCGCCTGGGTCAATGGAGATGATGGCGGGCGTGGCATGATCTTGGAAGGATCAGTTTCATTCAATATCCTGTATAATTTACTGCCATTGGGGTCGCCTGGATCCACATCAACTGTTGTCATGATCTTTTGATAGGAAGTCAACTCAACACCATCCTGGTGTGTGATGGCATCGTGGCAATTGCTTTTAGCACAACTTGAGATAAGTAATGGCAAGATCTTGTTTTGAAAATAAACGGTATCGGCACTGCATGTTTGTGTACCGCCGGTTGTTCCGCCACCGCCTGTACCGGTGGATAATCGAGAGACCACTGGTTCATGCCTGCAGGAGCCTAGGAAATAAATGGTCAGCATGACCACTGACAAAATGATCGGTATTCTTTTCATGTTGGCGGTTAATTATTTTGATACGAAACACCTGGTTAAATAAACATCTCCCATGATCCCAAGGTCAGCATTGCCCTGGCCGATACCACTGCAGATTCCTTTAATACTAACTTTATCGGATTCATTGATATTTTCAGCAGATTCTTCCAGAGTGCAATTCACATATGCACCAGTGGCCCCCGTCTTGATCATAATAATTTTCTGCTGCCTGGAGTTGACAGATACTTCACTTACTTCGCCACGCACTAGGAGCACCCTGGAAGTAAATTTTTTATTTGCCTTCAATGAATCGCTGCTGTAGATCGAATAAAGTTCATTTGCATTTACAGGAATGCCGTTGCTGTGTTTCACATCCAGGGGCCCTTTATTGTAAAAATAAAATCCAATGCAGGCAGCCGACCCCAGCAATGCTAAAAAGGAAAGGATGAGTATTTTTTTTGTTTTCTGTTTCATGGATCTAAAAGTAGGTAGACAGAAATGCCGGGGGAACTCAATGTAACTGAACGGGAAAAATACAATGCTGAACAGGAAATTAATACCTGTCATTGCTGTAGAAGTCAGGTAATTCGGTAACAGAATTTAACCTGTAGTAATATAATTTTCAATAGGAATCCTGTTGCTGATACTTTTTGCAAGGGTCATTTCATCCGCATATTCCAGTTCGCCGCCGAAGGAAATACCGCGGGCAATGGTACTGAGTTTTACGTTTATTCCTTTAAGTTTTCTTCCTATATAATAAACAGTGGTATCACCCTGGATATTCGGATTCAGGGCAAAAATAATTTCCTGGGTTTGTTCTTCTGTGATTCTTTTTACAAGCGGTTCAATGTTCAACTGGTCGGGCCCTACTCCATCGAGTGGTGAAATGATCCCTCCCAACACATGGTAAACACCATTGAATTGCTGGGTGCTTTCTATGGCTATTACGTCGCGGATATTTTCCACCACGCAGATCATTTCCTGTTTTCGCATAGGATTGTTGCAGGTATTACACAATTCTTTGTCGGAAATATTATAACAGCGCTTGCAGAACCGGATCTCTTTTCTCATGGCAGAAATGGAGTTGCTGAAATGTGCTACATCGTTTTCATCCTGCTTCATCAGGTGAAGTACAAGCCTCAATGCGGTTTTTTTTCCAATACCGGGCAGTTTTGCAAATTCATTGACGGCATTTTCCAAAAGTGAAGAAGAGAATATCATAACGCAAAAATAGTTGTTAGCTGTAAGCTTTTAGCTTTAAGCAGCCTTGTTTTTTACTAAGAGCTAAGAGCTAATGGCTAACAGCTTAAAATTTAATATCTCTTTCATTATCCCAATCTGCCCTGACAGCAAGTTTTTGTGGAAGTTGTATGGCTTTTTCAGGTTGAGTTTTTTTAGAATAATTGCCGGGGTCCCAAACACCATTGTTATTAAGGTCGTACAGGATGCGTATGTCATAATTTCCCGGGGGGAAGAGTTTATTGCTCCATTCAGTAGCCTTGACCGGGTAAGCGTATTTTATGGTTTCACCTTCCATGAATTGTATAACAGGATGTTTCGCCAGTTCAATATTGCTAAACCTCAATAGAAGGGCTCCATATTCAGCCGTTCTTTTGGTACTGAACCGGATGGTATCTGATTTCAGGAGAATATTTCCGGTACTGTCTTCAGCGGCTTCTTTGGGAAGTATAAAAAAATAATCGGATCCCGGCAGCCATGTTGTATGGAGTGAAATTATTTTACGGGTACTGTCAATCGTTAGTTTGTAATTACTAACGGGTTTATAATTGGTATCTGCCAGTATGGGTTTAAGGGAATCGAATTTTTTTAATGGGTTATTGAATGTCAGGTCAAATGTTTGCAGCAGATCCTGCTTGTTATCCGGCAGGTTACTGCTGTATTTTAACTTTTTTTCAGGAACCGGTTTTAGCACGGTTGTTTTACTGTTGTCTGTTTTTTGTTCGGCAAATGCATAAAGTATGATTCGGGCATTGTTTTCCGAACTGTTAATGATGCTGTCGTCAAAAGCAAATAATTCTGTTTTTGAATTGTATGTTTTTCCGCCATCACCGTCTTTTAATGCATAAATTTTAAAACGGGTATCCGGTAAATTGTAAAATTTAAAGTCGCCGGCCCCATTCAGTTTTGTTATATAATCCGGCTTTGATTTCAGAACCGCACTGTCACTGGTATTTCGGTAAAGCATAACCATCAAAGTGCTGTCTGTTTTTCCGGATTCTGCCAGGATAACATTTCCTTCCAGGGTCAAAGAATCGATCATGTTCCCGGTAGAGAAAACATACGTAAAATCCTTTAATATATTTCCTTCATGAACATCCCTGATGGAATTACCAAAGTTTATGCTGTAAGTGGTATTCGGTAAAAGGCTGTCTTTGAATTTTATACTGATTGATTTCAAATTATAATTAACAGCCGGACTTATTTTTTGTAAAGGCGAAATGAGCAGGTTGCCCTGCAACTCCTGCAGGTCAATATATTCATTGAATGAAAGGGTTACTTTATTTCCTTTAAAATTAACGGTATTCAATTCCGGGGATGCTTTAACCAAACGGGGAGGCAGGGTATCCTTAGCCCCGCCTGTAGGAGCACTTATTTGGGCACAACCGGTATCAAGCGTAATCAAAGCGTAATAACCTATGATACAGCCCAGGAAAACAAGTAAATTCTTTTTCATTGATGCCGCTAAGGTATTGTAAATTTTGAAAGCTGTTTGTTATTAGCTGCAAGCTGTTAGCCTTTAGCAAAAATTTACAACCAACATTTTAATTTATCAGGTATTTTGTTCCCTTGGTCGGTGTCTTCACCGACCAATAATCGGGTTGTAATATATAACTGGTCGGTGGGGACACCGACCAAGGGTAGCTAATAGCTTTCCTCTTCCAGGTCGTGTAAAGCCACCGCCAGCTTATTGGTTTTTACAAAATTGCACCAATGGCAATCCTCTTTCCCGCAACCGGTATAGAATTCCCTGTTTTTGATCTTTTCCCAGGAACTGGTTATTTGTTGGGTAACAGTTGTAATATCAGCAGGAGTGATCAGCAATTTCTCTTTCCGGTAATTTTTCTTCTTATCAGGTTCTATAAAATCAAATTCAGTGCTTACAGCTTTCCAATCTTTGGCTTTGTAATTATCAATCAGTATTTTATAGAAGACAGCCTGTCGCCAGTAATCTCCGCCGTTAGGTTCTTTTTCCGAAGGGCCTTTTGTTTTCGGAATGGCTTTATCCGGGTCACCTGTTTTATAATCAACCACGTTAACAGATTTGCCGTCAAATTCAAGCTTATCGAGTTTTCCTTTAAGCGGTACATCCTGTATAACCACATTCCGGATATTAAGTTCAATAGAAACGATCTTGCAAAAATCATTGATGTATGTATCATAGTAGTTGGTAAGTACTCCCTGCCCGTATTCCATTCTCCGGTTAAACTGTTCTTTGGTAAAACTTTCGCGGTGGTGGTTCATATACCATTCAAAGTCGCTGATAAAAATTTCTTTTCCGGGAAATTTTTCTTTTCCTCCATCCTGCATTTTTCTGAACAGTTTTTCCAGGGCATGATGTACGGCAGAACCAAATTCTGTTGCTTCATTCTTTGGTGAAGGGATACGGATCAGGTTTTTAAAATAAAATTCCAGCGGGCATTTCAGGTAATTGTTCAATGCGGTTACGTTCATCACAAATTTATCCAGGATGACCCCGATAAATTCTTCTTCTATCTTTTCAATTTCAGGCGCTTCATGTTTTCCAAAACTCAGTGCAGTAAATTCCGACAATGCTTCTGTAGAAATAATTAATTTTTCTACCGGTAGCTTTTGCTTGTCCTGTATTTCAGCAATGAACATAGAAGGCTCCAGTTCTTTACCGTCATTTTTAAATTTACTGTAAGAAATATATAAATGTTGTTCAGCCCTTGTAATGGCTACATAAAATAACCTTCTCAGTTCTTCTTCATCGGTTGAGGCGGGCTGCGATGCAAACATGGTATCAGGAAGTTTGTAACCGCCACCGGGTTTTCTTTTCTTTTCCCAGAAAGCGGCATTGCAGCCGGCAATGAAAACATATTCAAATTCAAGCCCTTTGGAGCCATGTGCCGTCATCAGGTTGATTCCTTTGTCACTGCCACTTACCTGCACCAATGGTAATTTGATGTTTTCCTTTTCCATCAGTTCAAGCAGGTTCACCAATTGCTGCAGGTTTAATAAAGTATTGCGGTGTGTTTCATCTTTTACAAAATCAAAAAGGCCGGTAAGGATCTGCAATTGCCAGTGTTTATC
>JAYSWW010000430.1:0-7386 GCA_043717805.1 Ferruginibacter sp. | reverse complement strand
CATGGGAGGAGAGGAGCATGGCGTTTATCCCGCACTGTTAAAAATATGTGATGAACAATTCCAGATTCCTATGCCGGGTGAATTTGAGTCATTGAATGTTTCTGTTGCAACAGGGATTGTTTTATATGAAGTGATGAAACAAAGAGTGCAACTTGCTTAAAGCTGCACTCTGGGACAATCTATTTTTATAATTTGTTAATTATTTCTAAGTAAAGTGTACGTTTTTATTGAACTACCGCTTATAATTGTACGCTTGATGATGCCTACAGGTTTTGCCCAGCAATTAATTGTTTTAATATAATCGGGATCAGTAGGATTTCCGAATTCACTAATATTTTCAATAACATTGTTATAAGTTTTCCCCTCAATATTCATTGACAAATTCGAATATTGGTTATTGTCACAATAAAATGCCGTTAAGAAATTATTTCCTTGCTTTTCAAGTAAATGAACACTAAAAGTATTACCTGGTGGGACTGTTTGACCAAAAAGTCCACCAGATTGGCCATAATTCAGACTACCATCATCTCCTACAAACCAATTGCCGCTCCATATATTCCCATTATATTTTGAAAGCACCAAATGGTATGCTTCATAATAATATTCACTGTAACTATCAAGCCACAACTGAGCAGAGGTGCCACCATATGCAGGCACATATATATTCTCGAGTTTACTTGTTGACACGATTACCGAGTCGAGTTGAGCACTTGCGGAATCTTTATAAATAAGGTACTTACTTAATGGCAATTGAACATATTCCAATGCATGGCGGGAAAAAGAAAACTGATTTGGTTGCTGTACTGTCATTTTTTTACATCCCTGAAAGAGAAAACTTGCGACAATTGTAAATAAGAATAGTGTTTTAGAGTGTTTCATACGAATTATTTTAAATTATTAAATATTTACTTTGGAATTATTTTTTAAAAATGCTTTAAATACGAGATATTTTATTTTTTTGTCATGCCTTAAAATTGTTATTTGCAACTCATTTTGTAAAACGAACCCTGTACAAAAAAGAAATTTTAAAATATAAATTATCATTTACCTTTTCATCTGATTTTGATATCCCTTTTATCCCTGTCCTGAATTTCCTAAACAATGAATGACCTGCCTCCATATTCAGTAATATGTTTTTATTAAGATAACTATCCAGGTATAGGCCCAACTGATTTTCATCGATCCGCCAATATCCTGTACCTCTTGCATAAGAGTTGGTAATAGCCCTGAAATTTGCACCACAGTAAAAATGTTCATTGAGTTTATGTTCATAAGTTAGATTTCCCGGCAATAGCCCGAATAAATTATTACGTTCATTGATTCTCCAGTCTATACCCGCTAGCGGCATCACAAATAGCCCGAATAATTCATTGTTAACATAAACTCCCAGTTTCCATGTCAGCTTTTCATTTCTTTTATAAGCGGTGATCAGCGCCCCACCAACCTGCATATTTGTTTTTGAGTTGATACTGCTGTCGTTCATTCTTAAAATACCTGTCAGTAAAATATTCCATTTGCTGTTTGGGATCATTTTAGAAAGTGTAACAGGCAAGGCAACACTGTAATAGTTTTGCCGTTTATTGCTTTTTACACGGGATGACCAGCATTCAAAAAAGGGACTGAAAATGACTGCATCTTTTTTATTCCTGAACTGAACCGGAAGATTGGTACCTGCACCGTAATAACTGATCTTAAGAGCATTTTTATCCTGGTTTATCAGCCCGGTATTGGGGCTGTTGCTATATTTCAGGTTTACAATATCAATAAAAGGTTGTGCAGTTGATTTGCTTTCTGACAATAAAAATATTATTGTCAGAAAAGCAATTGCGAAAATCCGATCAGTTGTTGCTTTAACTGTATATAAATTATTAGAGCCGTACAGTTTCATATTATTAAATTAACCTTAAGCTGTAAGTGTATCCTGTTTCTCTGTAAGCAGAATGGTATATTGATCGTTCTCTTTTTTTGAAATGGAATTTAAACTTTTCATTTGATCATTGGTGATCATCTTTTTGATAAAAGAAGGCAAGAACTTGTCCATGATCAAAAACATCTTATTCACAAATCCGGGGATTATGACTTCCCTGCCTTTTAATAATTCATTGATGGCTATTTTGGCAACCACTTCAGGTTTCATCATGGCCTTGCGGCCAATCCAGTTAAGTGACCTGGACATATTACAAACTGATGTATTTGTATACATCCCACCGGGACAAATGACACTAACCTGCACATCATCAAATTGCAATTCCCTTCTGAGGCTTTTTGAAAAAAAATAAATAAATGATTTGGTAGCACCATATACTTGCTTTTTTGCAAGAAAAAAGAAACTGCAGAGGCTGCCTACATTCAATATATAAGAGGGCCCGTTTTTTTTCAGCAAATCAAGGAAAAGGTATGAAAGTACAGTGGTTGCATTCACATTTAAATTCATTTGCTTTTGAAAAAATGAAAGGCTTCCCTCACTGAACAGCATGGTACTGCCGATGCCGGCATTGTTGATGAGTATATTAACAGGAAGCCCCAGTTCTTTTACCTGTTGATAAACCAGCAAACAATTTTCTTCAATGCTGAGGTCTTTTTCTATTGCCCATACATCAACGGAATACTTCCTTTTAATAAAGTCGGACAGGTAATGCAATTGCGGGCCAGGCAGTGCCACTAAAACAAGATTCATATTCCTGGACGCACATTCAATGGCCAGGGCTTTTCCAAATCCTTCACTGGCACCGGTTATGAGGCAATAATTTTTATTAAACATATGGCTGAGTTTTAAGAAAATGAATGGTTTGTTCAAGGCTTTCTTTAAATGGAGTTGGCTGGTAACCTAATTGACGCATCGCTTTACCACTGTTAAAAGTTTTATTGCAGTAAATTGTTTGAATAGCTTTATTGGTTACATACGGTTCTTTATTGGTTAATTTGTATTGTAACCATTGCAGCAAAGCCCAGGTTTTTATGAAAAATTTCGGCGTTTCAATCAGTGTTGCGTTTGTTGCTGAAATTGAACGTATCAACTGAAAAAGGTCTAAATAAGAAATGTTCTCACCGCCAAGAATATATTTTTCACCACCGATTCCTTTTGTCATTGCAAGAATATGGCCTTCAACCACATCCTTGATATAACAATAGTTCGTAACCAGGTTGCCAGGCATGGGAATAAATGTTGGCTTTCCTTTGATGAAATTGTGTATGATCTTATTTACACTGAACGGATGTGTTTCTATGCCGGGGCCATACACTTTTGAAGGAGCCACGATCACTGTAAAAAGCCCTTTATGGCTAAAATCTACCACAAGCTTCTCGGCCTGGTATTTTGTGAATTCATAGTCATTTTCAAAAGAAAAAATCCGTGGAGCATTTTCGGTTAGGGGTTCATTGAGTGTGGGGCCTATAACTCCACAACTACTGGTGAAAACAAATTTTTTCACGCCGGCTTCCAGCGATTTGATCAGCATATTATTGGTACCTTCTACATTAACCTGTTGAAAAAGCATTGGATCTTTTGAGAAAAGTTTTACCAGTGCAGCAGTGTGATATACCTGCTCACATCCTTGAATAGATGCAGCAATGGATTGTAAATTTGTTATGTCACCTGGAAAAACCCTGATATTTTTATGTACAGGAACTTTGGCAGACAAAGGGTCTCTGATCAAAACATTTACTTCATTGTCATGTTCTGCGAGTGTAAGTGCCAATTCATGGCCAACATAACCGGTAGCACCTGTAACTAAGATTTTCATTTGGCCGGGTTTAGTTTGATGAACAATTGATTCAATGGAGGCAATTCATAGGCAAAAGACAACGCCATGTGAAATAGGAAGGCGGGCCACACAGCATGCACAGCAATACTATAACTACACAGCAACAAACCGAATGGAATGCATGCCCACATTTCCTTTTTATTGGTAAACACATGTATTAAAACGGTAAGCATTGTAGAAAGAATGATAGCCGGGAAAATACCAAGCAAATCAATACAGCTAAAAAGTAAAATGCCACGAAAGAACAGTTCATAAGATAACAGGAACAATATCCTGAAAGTAAAATATTGTGATAGAAATGCTTTTGATGATACCCGGGCATTGTTCAATTTAAGTTTCATTTGCCGGCCTGAATGAAAACCGGTAAAGGTTATTAACAGCAATAAAAAACTGAATGCGATTAACCAGTAATTTGTTGGCATATGGTCACCCAGCAACAATGAAACAATTGAATTTTTATAAAAGAGCAACGGTATCATTCCAAAGAGGCATATTCCGGCCAAATGCAATCGCAACAGGCTTGTCGTATCTGCTGCCAGGAAACCCTTGCTGTCAAATAACCGGTTGCTTTTGTTTTGCCTGGTTAACCAGGTTATAACAAACATCGTGATGTAACAAGCAGTATAGATCAATATGAGTTCATATTTATTCATAAAAACTTTATCAGGGGTTTAAAATGATCTCTGCTGAATAAAATGTATGGCTGATCTGTATCTTATAACATGTTCCGGCATTGTAATAAAAGCAGTTACTGTTCCCATCAGGGAACTTTACTTTATAACCACCGTCTTCTGTTTTAATGATCTTTAAAAAACATTCATGTTTATCGCAGTAAACCAGGTTTATACCTTGAGGTTCATAAAAATACATACTCAACAGGTTTGTACCAATGAAAGAGAAGTTTAGATTTTCATTTTGCCCGTTTTCCTGTACAATATATTTATCAATAATATAACGGGTTTGTTTATCCAGTTTGGTACTGCCATTTGATTTTCTGAATTGGGAAGAATAGACCAGTTTACCTTTTTCATATGCCGATGTTTCTTTTGCCGATACATGAATTTTAAAGAAGAACCGCGTTTTTATTTCGGAAACCAGCGAAAGATTTAATGTATTACCTGTAAAATATTTTTCAAGCTTTAACCAGCCGATCTCATCTCCACCCTGAATTATTTTATACTTTAAAAAAGTATTTTGGGTTTTTGATAAAATTGGTAAAGATAAAAATAGGAATAATAGCAGGCCTGGAATTATAAAGTGTGACCTTGATCTTTTTACTTTCTTCAATTTCAATTCCTTTACAGCCAAATATTTCCGGAGATATTGCCTGCATAACATATAAATCAAAAGCCATAGCATGATCAATGATTTAAATTGTAAATAAATATAACATTCATACTCTTTTAATAGGTTGATAAATGTCATTTAAATGATTGATGATGATCAATCAAAAAAAACATTACCATGCATTGTTTTATTTTCCAATTGGAATGGTAAAAGTTACACCTGAAATGTCTTTACCAACATTTAAGGGTACCCCAAGACCTGTTTTTTGGTTATTGAGCAACAACATGGCTTTGCGCTTGTTTTTTGTAGCTGTTACAAAAACCGGAATGCTGCTGATCATAGCTGCAAAACCAACTATGGTTAATACAACTGATAAGGTAGCCTTGCTCTCTGTTTCACTGCTGTTTCCAAATATTCCATAGTCTTTTGGGAAAATCAATACGCCTATCCCCGAACACAATGCCCCTCCGCCCAACAGAACCCATGCGGTTGTTCTTTGATCATTGCTTTTTGCCATATAATAATCAGCATCATTTTTTGGTTTGGTACTGTCTTCAATAAAAGCAACCTGGTGAGTTTTCAATTGCTTTACAAACAAAGGAGTTATTGCCTGTGACATTTTTTTTGAATAAACCATTTCTTGCGATATTATACTTTGAGCATTTGTATTAACAAGTAAAGTAAAAAGCAAAGCAGAAAATAACATTGTCCTTTTCATGTGTAAATATTTTATTTGTTTTTTTTAAAGAGCAAAACTTAATGCTGATGAAGCAATCAGCAGTCCTGCCGCACCGAGTACAAGCACTATTGCAGTTACCGTAATGCCGATTCCCAATGCGGCACTTTGATTTGTTTTCTTTTTATCTACTTCAAGGGCTTCAATTTTTAACAACTTTTCAGGCGCTATTGTATAAGGGCCTGTTACTGCAGCACTGTCCGGGATAATATAAACGTGTACTTCATTCAACAGCATAGATTCATCTTCACTATCTCCGTTTGTTGCTTTATGGTATTTCATTTTACCATTCCTCCCTTTTGTCAAATGCAGCTTGTGTTCATCAGGCAGGGAATCCAAGGTGCAATGCAGGTTTTTCTGATCAGCACTAAATGAAATATTTTTCATGGCAAAGGCTTTGTCGCCATCCCGGAGGATAAAGTATTTATCTTTCATTTTCAGATCTTCAATGCTTGCGGTTGAAACCGAGTTGTTGGTTGTTATTGCTTTGTAATAATTACTACAGGAAGAATTTATAATTAAGACGATCGCAATGGCCATTAATTTTTTCATTTTATTTTGATTTAGGCTTTTAGAATTTTGTTTCATGATTCAAAACTAATAGGTATAAGTAATGGAACATAATTGACAGGATGCACCAACAGTGCTTTTTTAAGCGCATGTTGCAAACCGGGTATGTTTTCCATTGTCAAATAGATAATTTTGCAATAAATGCAAAGAATATTGCCTTTCTTAGCAGATATTACTAAACATTATTTGGCATTTTTGCAATTTTTACCAAACAAAATGAAAAATGGAGGCTGTAGCTTTACAACAACTTTTTTTTCAACACATTAAATCCAGCTTGCCAGCTCATATTTCTTTGGTTGATGATCTGGCAGAGGTATTAAATATCAGCAATGACAGTGCTTACCGTCGTATAAGGGGAGAAAAACTGATCGGTTTTGATGAGATCCAGCTTTTATGTTCCCATTATAAGGTTTCACTAGATCAATTCCTGCATCTGAAAAGTGATGCCATCATTTTTACAGGCAGGGTGAATTATGAGTCTGAAACACTGTTTGAGGACTATTTACAGAATGTTTTGAAGCAATTGAGCATCATCAATAGTTTTGAAAAAAAACATGTTTATTTTTTGATGAAAGACATTCCTCCATTTGTACATTTCCAGGTACCGGAACTGGCAACCTTTAAATTTTATTTCTGGATGAAATCTATACTTCATGATCAAAGTATTCAAAAAGTAAAATTTTCATTTAATGATCCCAGGTATGATAAGTATCATGAGATCAGTAAAAAAATAATTGATGTTTACAACAACATTCCGGTTACCGAATTGTGGAACATAGAAAGTATCAACAGTACACTCAGGCAAATAGAATTTTACCGTGAAACCGGTTCGTATGAAAGCAATGCTGATATCAAACTGTTGTATGAAAAAGTAGAAGAACTTATTGATCACATAGAAAAGCAGGCAGAACTTGGAGTGAAATTCAGGATCGGAACCAAACCCCGGCTCAATGATGCCGGATACAGGCTTTTTGTAAATGAACTGATAACAGGAGATAACACGCTCATGGCTGAATTTGATAATATACG
>JAYSWW010000429.1:0-2891 GCA_043717805.1 Ferruginibacter sp. | reverse complement strand
CCTCAAACCAACGAGTACAATTTTTTGTTAAATGACCGGCAAATGCCTTCACTTGGCTGTTACAGGTTTAATTTTACCGCCATCAATAATTAATCAACGATATTGAATATTAATATGAGAAAAAGTATTTTACTAACAATATTTTCCTTTTGCATGTTTACATCCGTTTTTGCTCAGCCAAAGAAAGTTGTTGCAGATAAGATTGTTGCTGTAGTAGGTAATAAGATTGTTTTAAAAAGTGATATTGATAACAGCCTGGTCGATATGCAGAGGCAGGGAATAGAATTGCCACCTGATGCCAGGTGCCTTACACTGGAACAAAGTATGGGGATCAAAGCGCTGGTATTGCAGGCAGAAAAAGATTCATTACCGGTTACCGATGAAGAAGTTGAAGCAGATATTGACAACCAGATCCGTTATTTCATCAGCCAGTATGGATCAAAAGACGAGCTGGAGAAAGTTGCAGGAAAATCTGTTTACCAGTTAAAAGAGGATTTTAAAGAAGGGTTTCGCGACCGGAAGCTTGCAGCTGCCATGCGGAATAAAATTGTAGAAGATATTAAGATAACACCGACGGAAGTAAAAAATTATTTTGAAAAGATCCCTACAGACAGTTTGGTCTTGTATGAAAGTGAGGTAGAAGTAGGTCAAATCGTTTCTTATCCCAAAGCCAGCCGTGATGCCGATCAGTATTGCATGGAACAGTTGGCAGAATATAAAAAGCAACTCGAAAGCGGGAAAAAAGATTTTTGTGCCATTGCTTCTATGTATTCAGAAGATCCGGGAAGCAAGGACCGTTGCGGGCAATATGAAATAAACCGCAGCCAGAAAGACCTTGATCCCACCTGGCTTTCAAAAGCATTTACATTAAAGGAAGGACAGGTTTCCAATCCGTTTAAATCAAAGTTTGGGTATCATATCATTCAATTGGTTAGCCGGGCAGGAGATGATGCAGTGGTCCGTCATATCTTAAAGATCCCGCAGGTTACTCAGTTTGAAATGAAAGAAGGGTTTTCAAAATTAGATACCGTAAGATCAAAATTAATTGCAGGAACCATTGAGTTTGGAACAGCCGTAGCAAAATACAGTGATGATGAAGCCAGTAAGTTTACAGCAGGTATGATACAGGGCAGTAATGGAACTTTTTTAACCATTGACCAGCTCGATAAGGACATGGTGGCGATGATGAAGAACCTTAAAGTTGGCGAGTATTCACAACCGGTAGAGTTTACAGATGACCGCGGTAAAAAAGGAGTTCGGATCGTTTACCTTAAAACAAGAACGGAACCACACAGGGAAAACCTGAAAGATGATTATAGTAAAATTGCACAACGTGCATTGGAATTAAAAAAAGAAGATGGTTTGGAAAAATGGTTCAACAATAAGATCAATACTTATTTTATTATGGTGGATAATGAGTATAAAGATTGCAAGGCAATGGAGAAGTGGGTGCATGCAGCCAACGCCACCGGGAAAAAGTAATTTATAAATAATTTTTAAAAAGCGGGTGTATCTTACATCCGCTTTTTTACCTCACCCCAGCCCTCTCTAAAGGAGAGGGAGTGGAGTTTTGTTATTAACTGGTTTTTAGTCAATAGAATATTTACGTTTATTATTTATATTTTTAAGAGTGCAGTCTTTTCTTAAAACGGATTATCCTCCCTCTCCTTTGGAGAGGGCTGGGGTGAGGTCAGGTAAAACAAACACTATAAATTGATAGAAAAAAAGAACGCGATCAGCACAACAGAAAATGCTGTACTTATTGGCCTCATTCAAAAAGAACAGGATGAGCAACAGGTGAAGGAATACATGGATGAACTTGCTTTTTTAGCCGAAACTGCCGGAGTTATCACTGTAAAAAGATTCACCCAAAAAATGCAGCGTCCCGACAGTAAAACATTTGTTGGTAAGGGGAAACTTGAAGAGATAAAAAATTACATCGCCCTAAAGGGAAATATAACGCTTGCCATTTTTGATGATGAACTTACGGGGTCGCAGATCAGCAATATTGAAAAAGCCCTGGAAATAAAAACGATCGACCGCAGTGACCTTATCCTCGATATTTTTGCCAGCCGTGCCAAAACAGCACAGGCCAAAACGCAGGTTGAGCTGGCACAGTACCAGTATATTCTGCCCAGGTTGAAAGGCATGTGGAAACACCTTGAACGACAAGGTGGCGGCGTGGGCACCAGGGGACCGGGAGAAACAGAAATCGAAACCGATCGCCGTATAGTAAAAGACAAGATTGGATTACTACGCAAAAGATTAGCCGAAATTGACAAGCAATCATTTACACAGCGTAAGGAAAGAGGTGAATTTATACGGGTGGCGTTGGTTGGGTATACCAATGTGGGTAAGTCAACGCTTATGAATGTATTGAGTAAATCGGATGTATTTGCCGAGAATAAGTTATTTGCTACCCTGGATACCACAACCCGGAAAGTGGTTTTTGAACAAACACCTTTTTTGTTGAGTGATACGGTAGGGTTTATACGCAAATTACCGCATCACCTGGTTGAAAGTTTTAAAAGTACACTGGATGAAGTAAGGGAAGCTGATATTTTATTGCACGTGGTCGATATGTCGCATCCTCAATATGAAGAACAATTGAACGTGGTAAATAAAACACTTGCAGAGTTGGGATGTGCCGAAAAACCTACTGTTACCATTTTCAACAAGATGGATCAGTATGCAGTACAGGTATTTGATCAGTGGCTTGAAGAAGAAGTGAAGCAGGATATTTTAAGAGAATTGAAGGAAAGGTGGCAAACAGAAACCAAGGACAATTGCGTTTTTGTATCAGCGACCGAAAGAACAAACCTGGATGTATTGCGGCAAACTATTTTAAATAAGGTGAGGGAGATGTACAGGATACGGTATCCGTATAAGGC
>JAYSWW010000428.1:0-2893 GCA_043717805.1 Ferruginibacter sp. | reverse complement strand
TCAATTGCCTTGCTTCGCCATCATTTACAAGCAGAACATCAATTTTCTTCAATACTTCTTTGAGGTCATCCAGTGCGATATCCATCCAAAAATTCATGGTATCCATTACGATCAGTTTTGGGCGGACCTTTAACTGGTTGATGACACTCATTTGCAATTTTGGCATCAGGTTACCCAACATTAAGAATTCTGCGCCCTGATAACTGTCGGGCACAATCGGGTTAAAATCTTCCAATACATTCAGATCGGTGACCAGGGTGTCACGGGTATTCATATCTGTATGATATTTGCCGCTCCAGAAAAACGATTTTTTATCCGGAACGATCTCAACACCATCCATTTCAACACCGCGGGATTTCAATTCTGCGATTTCATCCTGTGGAAAATCATACCCTACAATTGAAATCTGTTGAACAGGTTTTAAAAAGTTGATGGCTGCATATGCTACATAAGTAGCTGATCCGCCTACAATTTTATCTACTTTGGCAAATGGTGTTTCTATTGCATCAAAAGCCATCGTACCTACTGTAATTAAAGACATGTTTATTGATTTATTTGTTTTTAGTTTTATCAGTTCTTTTTTTAAAGCCACATGCAGCATCCAGTATCCAGCATCCAGTATCCAGTATCCAGTATCCAGTATCCAGTATCCAGTATCCAGTATCCAGATTATCAAAGCGCTGCAAAAGTAGCGGATAAATGTTGTTTTTTTATCGTCGGGAGATTTTGTCCTAATTTCATTGCATATGTTAGTCCAGGTTCATCCCCAAAATCCCCAGCCAAGGCTGATCAAACAATTGGCAGAATGCCTGAAAGACGGAGGCGTGATCATTTACCCTACAGATACCATTTATGGCCTGGGTTGCGATATCATGCAACAAAAAGCCATAGAACGTATTTGTAAAATAAAGAATATTGATCCTCAAAAAGCACAATTATCTTTTATCTGCAGGGATCTTAGTCACCTGAGTGATTATACTAAAAGCATTGATACACCGCTTTACCGCGTTTTGAAAAAATACCTTCCCGGTCCATATACTTTTATTTTGCCAGCCAGCAAACAGGTGCCGAAAATATTGCAAAGTAAAAAATCAACGATCGGGCTCCGTATGCCCGATAATGAGATCTGCCGGAATATCCTGGATGAATTGGGGAATCCCCTTTTAAGCGCTTCTTTGCCCGGCGATATGGTGGAAGAATACACCGACCCCGAAGTGATCTATGAAAAATTCCAAAACCAGGTAGATTTTGTGGTGGACGGCGGTATTGGCGGAATGGTTCCTTCAACGGTTGTTGATTGCACCGGTTCCACCTGGGAGATCATCAGGCAGGGATTGGGTGAATTCCAGGAGTAGGGATGCAATAAGAGAATAGCCGGATTTATCAACTAGCCGTTTTATTTAAGGATAAGCAAATTGAAGTGCTTTTATTATTTTATAGGGTTTTTACTTCTTTGTAGTTTTTATCAGCGGCTTTTAGGTTTTCAAGAATACCATTAAAATGTTTGCCACCATATATGAGGAGTATTTTTTTGTTAGGATCATTAACGATTGATTCAGATATTAAATTATTTCGATACCCTTCAAGGAAAAAACTATTCATTTTTTTATTTTTCTTGAACTTGTATTTCTCGCCAAGTTTTATTTCAAAATCATATTGATCAAGTATTATAGGTTCAAATTTTTTTTCACATGCATCGACCAGTTCAACAATGGTTGCATCTATATTTTTAAAATGTATGCTGTCAGAAATTGTGATTAAATATTTCGGCTGATTAATGAGGTTATGTTTGACGATGTACTTTATTTTTTTTCCAAAAATCGTTTTATTCAAGGTATCAATATATCCTCCATTGGCCTTCATCGAAGCCAAATCAATACCTGATACTTTCCGTGCTTTTCTGTATATAGTATCTTTTTGCAACGAATCTTTAAAAACGCCGGGTCTTACAGCTTCATAATACACGATAAATCCTTCTTTTAGAAATGAATCAATTTTATATTTTACATCATCATAGTATTCTTTTTTCCCTATATGATGAATGTAAACAGAGGCTATTTTTTTTTCACCGTTGGTTGCATATTTTAAAGTTGCATTTTTCTCAGCTATTCCTAAAGAATCTAAAGCGATCTTTGTTAAGCAGGATGAAATGGAAAATTGAACGGCTAACATTAGTAAAAAGATAGATTTAATTTTCATATAAAAATATTTGATGTAAAAAATGGCTGACCCGGCTTGCGAATCAGCCATATATAAATCATATTTATAAACCAAGGATAAAGACAAGAATTTGTTGAATCACAGCCCAGTTTTGTACAACCCAGTTTGCGAAATTTTCTACAAGGCACCAGAACTGATACCAGCGGCATCCAGTTGCTTTGGCGACGGTATTGTTTTCAAGTGCAGTTTTTCCGCCAAATAATTCAGAACCATCAGTACTTACAACGCCCCTTTTATTCTGGTCAGAAAGATATTTAAAAGCCCTGGCAACGGCAATACCGTCATTTTCTTTGATGATGCGGTCCTTTGTAACGCCATTCGAAAGATACGTGTATGCCGTTTCTATCATACCGTTTCCTGCATCCAGCGGAATCGCTCTGCCGCATAGTTTATTTTTAAAATCTACCAAAGAAATTCCTTTTGCATATGCATAAGAAACACTTTGGGTAAAATTGGCCATGGTATTGGCAGTGATGGCTCTTGCCTGGTCTGCTGTTACCGTTTCCTGGGCAATTCCTGCAAAAAAGCAACAGTTTAAAACAATTGCAATAAGTAATTTTTTCATTTTAGTTTTCATTTTGAGTAACGGTTGAAGAAATTTTTACATTTCGGGCACAGTTCAACTCTGTGTCTTACCTTGCTTTTTTTAAGGGCAAAGCGGTCAGAAATTATT
>JAYSWW010000427.1:0-2904 GCA_043717805.1 Ferruginibacter sp. | reverse complement strand
AAACCTCAAACCTCAAACCTCAAACCTCAAACCTCAAACCTCAAACCTCAAACCTCAAACCTCAAACCTCAAACCTCAAACCTCAAACCTCAAACCTTTTAACCTGTCTTTATCTGTTCCCTTGTCATACCCGCCTGTATTTTTTCCTGCAGGCTGATCAGTGCATGCAACAGAGCTTCGGGCCTGGGCGGGCAACCGGCTACATACACATCTACCGGTATTACGTGATCAGCACCTTTCACTACTGAATAAGTATTGTAAAAGAACGGCCCACCGCTGATGGCGCAAGCTCCCATGGCAATAACATATTTAGGATCGGCCATCTGGTCGTACAATCTTTTTAAAACAGGGGCCATCTTGTTTACTATGGTACCGGCAATAATGATCACATCTGCCTGCCTGGGTGAGGCCCTTGCCACTTCAAAACCAAAACGGGAAAAATCATATTTGGCGGAAGCCACGGCCATCATTTCAATACCACAACAACTGGTGGCAAACGTTAGTGGCCATAAAGAGTTTGAACGTGCCCAGTTGATCACATCATCCAGCTTACTAAGAACTACTCCGCCTCCGGGCAACTCATGTATATGCCCCGGAAAGTCTTTTGTTATTTTTTGTTGTTTTGTCAATTGACTATTGATGTTTATTTAAGCAAGATCAACAATTTGATCGTCAATATTAATTACATCCATTTCAATGCCCCTTTCTTTTGAGCATATAAAAATCCCATGAATAATATGAAAAAGAATATGACAACTTCAATAAAGGCTAACCAACCCACAGCCTTTGCAACAACCGCCCAGGGATAAAGAAATACCAGTTCCACATCAAAGATCAGGAATATGAGCGCAAATAAATAATAACCCACGTTAAGCTGGATCCAGGTTTTACCCGTTGTTGGAATGCCGCATTCGTATGGTTCAGATTTTTGAGGATTGGTGGTTGCCTTTGTGAGGATCTTTGCAACAAGTATAGCAATGATTGAAAAAGCCAATGCCGCAATTATCAGAACGATCATGGAAGAAGCACCCATATAAATTTAATTATTGAATGAAGGACATTTAAGGCTACAAGTTAGTAAAAAATTGACAACAGTAAATTATTACAACCGGTTTAAGTATATCATTTTTTGAAATGATATAAATCATGTTTTTTAATACCTATAAATTGTAGGCAAAACTTAACCGTAAATTTCCATATGAATTGATTTTTTATCATATCCCATTTCAAGTATCCTTCGTTTGGCTTCATCGATCATTCCTTTCCATCCACATAAATAGAAATTGGCTGGCCTATTGTTTGCACAAAGCGATTCGTAGATGGGGTGTACATAGCCCGATTTACCTTCCCACAATTCCCTGGACAATGTTGGTATATAATGAAAGCCGGAAAACGATTCCAGGAGATTTGAAAGTTCATCATAATATAGCAATGAATCTTTGGTGCGGCAGCCAAAAACCAGGTATATATCCCTGTGAGGTATTTGTTGATTCTTGATATGATGTACCATACTTCTGAACGGTGCAATTCCGGTTCCGGTGCAGATCATAAATATGTCTTTATCAAATGGTTCTTTTAAAATAAAAACACCTTGTGGACCTCTAAAACTTAACTCAGAACCAACAACTACTTCATTAAAAAGATAATTTGTTCCTGCCCCTTTTTTATCCAGCACAATGACCAGCTCAAAAACATTTGTTTCATCGGGCCAGGAAGCAATGGAATAACTGCGCCATCTTTTATTTACTTTTTCATGAATGGGAAGGTCGATCGTTACAAATTGCCCAGGTATAAAAATAAATTTATCCAGTTCAGGCACTTCAATCCAGAATCTCCGGGTATCTTTTGTTTCATCTTTTATCCTGATCACTTTTCCTATGAGCCACGGTTGTAGTGCCATATTAAATCTTTAGAGTAAGATACAAAGAAATAAAAAACGACCTCAAACATTTTAAAAAGTTAAATAAAATAACTGCCAGGCAAGGGCAAATAGCATTCATTGGCAGACCTTTCCTTTTTCACAATTACCGGCATCATTTTAATAAACTTAATTTCCTTTGACATCAAGGCTATTGGAAGCTTTGATCAAAACCGGAACACCCGGGTAAACCCTCACGCTTCTTACAGCAGCATTTGCATTTAATACCGGATTGTTTGTCATGCCTCCCGGAATGATCACATCTGTATATTGATCAGGGATGATGTTACAATTCCAGTTGGATGCCGTTAACCAGTCTGTATTGGTATTGCCGTTCCAGATCGTTGTAAATCTTAATATTACAGGATTGCCATTTACAGCATCTACAACACAGCGATAGGCATATCCGGTATAAGATGTAGGTAGTCCTGTCAATTGCAATGTATTTGTATTTGCACCAGAATAATTTGCCCCATTTACAATATTTGTAAATCCGGTTCCATTGTCCTCCTGCCATTGATATGTTGTACCATTTGTTGCCGACGTAAAAATAATTGTAGTCCCCGGGCAGATATTACTTGCAGGTGGTTTTATATTCGCTTTACTGAGCCAGCATTCACTGAAATTATTAACTCTGAATTCTGCATAGTATCCATTATCATAAGGGATGATCTCTGTATTTGCTGGAAGTATGAAATCAAAGAATCCAGTCAGGTCATCATCCAAAATACCATTTTCATCATCAATGCTTCCGCTGTATTTTGTAACACCCAGTTCATAGGGATCAAATGGTTTAAAACAAGTGCTGCAATTTGTTGCCGTGATCAATGCATTTGCTTCTACTTCAGTAAAATAAAAACGAACAGCCACATTTGATACCGGAGGATTTGCCGGGCTGATCACAATATTCCTGTCGAGATAATATTGGCTATTGCTGTTACGCACAGCGCCACTGTATGGATAAACACTTACAGTAGTTACGCCGA
>JAYSWW010000426.1:0-2905 GCA_043717805.1 Ferruginibacter sp. | reverse complement strand
CTGTCATCATCAACTATTTTTACTGATGAAATGGCAAAGCCGCCGTTGAAATTGCTTTTAGAATCGCCGTATCGGCTGGTTTCACCAACGGGCATCCTTGCCTGTCCCCTGCTGTCTTTTTTGAACAGGTTTTGGTCTAGTTGCAGCCATAGGAAGGGAAGTTCGAGCGGACTGTTGTTTTTATAAGTGATCGTAACAGTACCTTTTATTTCATTTTTAATATCATCTAAGGAAACAGCAATCTGGTAATCGGCTTTGTTTTGCCAATAAGCGGTATTCGGCTCCCCGGTAGCGGACCGGGTTTCAGAAGCAGTTGAAAAAACCGGCGAAAATAACTGATGAGGATCGTACCTGGTATCAATGACTGGATCTGTCTGTGCAAATGCTGAAACTGCCAGGCCGGTGATACAGCTTAGAAAAATTATTTTTTTATTCATAGAAAGAGATTGATGACCGAAGTTAATTTAAATACCCGGCTGAAAATATGAAGTACCTATTTCCATTCCACTAATAATTTTTTTCCAAGTTCTTTAATTGATTGGTCGTCTTCAGTGCGATTGGGAAGTGTTAACATATAATGGAGGTATGCTTTGGCTTTGTCTTCATTGTGATGCTGTTTATAAGCTTTTGCCATTTCATAGTAATTCAATATAAACCTTGGTTCAATAGACCTTACTTTTTCAAAGGCACTGATAGATTCTTTAATGGAAGCTGCTGGTAACCCGCCATACAGTACTTTAACTGCAGCTTTTTCAAGTAAATTAAGATTGTTTATCTCAAAGTGCCACCTGCCAAGGATATGCCAGGCTAAAAAATTCTGTGGATCATTCTTAATTGCTATATCAACGTATTTCTTTACTTCTTTGGCATTTTCAATTTTTTCTTTGCCAGATCTTGCCATGGAACCTCTTCCCAATACCATTGCCATTGCACAATTTGCCTGTGAGTTGTTGGGATTTATTTTTAATGCGATGCCGGCATAGGTTTTGGCAGCGCTGTAATAATCTTCTCTTACCTGAACATTGGTTTGACGTTTCCCGATGCGGCTGCACAATTCACTGCACTTGTTCATTGCATAAATATTCAGTGGCTGAATTTTTAAAACATCCCTGAATTTATGAAAAGCTGCAATCTCATCAGGAACCGATTCCAGCCGCTCGGCTTCCTTTAGTAAGCCAATCACATCCTGGGATGTAGCATTCAAAAATGAAAATAACAGGAAAGAGAAAGGGATTAGAAATCTCATTTTAAAAATGCTTTTGAATAACTGACACCAACACTACCAACAAAATTCCTGATCGGCGGATGTAATTTATTGATTGTGATGTGTATGGACGTGATACGGTTATCAAGTGAATAAATATCTTCTGTTATATCCTGGGCCAGTGTTTCCAATAGTGCAACCGGAATTGACATGTGTTTTTTTATAACTTCATATACTGCAACATAGTTGATCGTTTGCCCAATCGAATGTATATTCTCATTTGTATCAAATTCGACAGATACATCTATTTCAAAATCATTACCGGTTTCAGCTTCTTCATCATGCAAACCATGATGGGAAAAAAAAGATAATTTATTTAATTGAATTTTAAACATCAATGTAAACCGTTTTCGCTCAGGTATCTTTCTGCATCCAATGCAGCCATACAACCGCTTCCGGCAGCAGTAACCGCTTGCCGGTATATTTTATCCTGCACATCACCGGCAGCAAATACAGCTTGAATATTTGTTTTGCTGGTACCCGGTACCGTTTTAAGGTATCCTGCTTCATCCATATCCAGCCAGCCTTTAAAAATGCTGCTGTTGGGTGTATGCCCGATGGCAACAAAAAAAGCGCTTAATACAATTTCTTTTTTCACCCCTGTTTTATTATCAATGATCCGTACGCCCTCTACCTTTTTTTCACCCATTACCTCATCTATTTCACTGTTCCAGTAAATGGAAATATTTGCTGTTTTAAAAACCCTTTCCTGCATTACTTTACTGGCTCGCATCTCATTCCTTCTTATGATCATATGAACCCGGCTGCATATCTTAGACAAGTACAATGCTTCTTCCGCTGCAGTATCACCGGCACCTACAATGGCAACTTCTTTTCCTTTGAAAAAGAATCCGTCGCAAACTGCACAGGCACTGACACCAAACCCGTTCAACCTTTGTTCACTTTCTATGCCCAGCCATTTTGCAGAGGCACCTGTACTTACAATTACAGAATCTGCCTCTATCCATTTTTCCTCATCAATTTCAACTTTTAACGGGCGGGATGAAAAATCTACTTTTGTTGCCAGGCCATACCTGATATCTGCGCCCATGCGAACAGCCTGTTTTTCAAAATCAATCATCATTTCCGGCCCCTGTATACCTTCCGGGTACCCGGGGTAATTTTCCACATCGGTTGTTATGGTAAGCTGGCCACCCGGTTGTATTCCCTGGTATAAAACAGGTTTCATATTTGCCCTTGCGGCATAAATGGCCGCTGTATATCCTGCAGGTCCCGAGCCAATGATCAGACAACTTGTTTTTTCTGTTGTAATATTTTCCATATTATTATTCCTGTTACTATTTTCGATTGCTAATTATTTTTTTAATCTACTATCTTCCTTCGGTACCAGGCGGCATATCCGCAAAATGCACCAAGGGCCCCGTTTGATATATTTCCAAGTACTTTATTTGGTTGAGAAAATGGGTTCCCAATACTCTGGAAAGCAAATTCCCAGGTACTCCAGAAAGTATAGGTTGATTTATCAATGTTGCAGAATTTTAGGGTAACAGTATCTCCCCTGTTGTAAAAGTTACTGTCAGCCTTTGGTGGGTCATTCCTGTCAATACCCTGTGGGAATGAAACATCATAGGTAGTTCCGTCAATGACCTCATCGCTGTAAACAGAAGCTTGCCCGGGCCA
>JAYSWW010000425.1:0-2906 GCA_043717805.1 Ferruginibacter sp. | reverse complement strand
AAATAAAGTGTTGCAATATATTCTATCCTTATGTCAATAAAAAATCCTCCTGTATGATCGTTGCAGGAGGATCTGAATGTGTTGCCGGTTATAAATAAGTTTATTTCAACTTTTTATGAACACTAAAGATTAAATTATTGATATTAATTGCAATGCTGATCAAAGGCGCTGATCAGGTTCTCTGCGATCATCTGGGCACTTCTTCCTTCAATATTATGCCTTTCAATAAAATGTACCAGTTTACCATCTTTAAACAATGCTATTGCAGGTGATGATGGCGGATAAGGCATCAGGTGCTCCCTAACCTTTTTTACTGCTTCAATATCAAAACCGGCAAAACTTGTTGTAAGGTTATCGGGTTTTTTCTGGCCATTGTGAACAGCCAGCAAAACGCCCGGCCTTGCCGTACCGGCACTGCAACCACAAACAGAATTGATCATTACAAGTGTGGTACCCTTTTCATTGATAACTTTTTCTACGTCACTGGCAGACAATAATTCAGTAAATCCATTCTCAGTTAATTCTTCCTTCATTGGGATAACAATTTCTTCCGGATACATATCGTGTTATTTTTTGTTTATTGAATAAGCAAAATTACGATCTTCTTTTTGAATATACATTTAAAATATTCAATGGATAAGCATCATCCATTCGGAAAAAATGGCTTGCGAATATGAAATGAAATGCCATACTGGCTTGGATTTTGGGTCAGAAACGAAATTTTGGCTGCAAAATACTGCTGGAATACTATTTGAAGAACTGTTACCAAACAGTAAATCATAAACAATTAAAATTATAATGCTATGACACTCGTAAAAGTAAACAACCCCTTATCCAAAACATTTGATGGTATGATGAAAGAACTATTCAACGATTTTCCTGCAGCTGTTAACAAAGCAGTAAGAGAAGATGTATTGAATTTTCCACCGGTAAATATTGTTGAGAAACCAGAAAATTACCTGGTTGAAATTGCCGCCCCCGGTCTTGAAAAAACTGATTTCAATGTTAAGCTGGAAGGGAATATCCTGACCATCAGTACCGAGCAAAAAGAAAAAGTTGAAGAATCTACAGACAAAATGATCCGGAAAGAATTCAGTTACAGGTCTTTTAAACGCAGTTTCACCCTGGATGAAAAAATTGATGCTGAAAACATCAGTGCAAAATATGAAAATGGGATTCTGAAATTGGAGTTACCTAAAAAAGAAAATCTCAAAGCAGGTGCAAGAGAAATTAATATTCAGTAATTAAGGGCATACATACAGTTGGTTTTTATAAGGTTGGCCTCCTCATTCCTGGGGAGGCCATATAATATTTCGTCATTGCGAGGAACGAAGTAGCGTCATTGCGAGGAACGAAGCAATCTATCAGCTGTAAAAGCAAGATTGCTTCGTTCCTCGCAATGACGTTTTGATCTTATTGACAACCTGTTTTACGCCTTGTATCAATCAGGTATTGAATTTTCCATTCATTTTTGATCCTTACCAGTTGAAATGAATTAACCCCGCAATGAGAAAATTTTCCATTGTAATAAAAATGATAAGGCGCCCATACAATTGCCAGTGGCCCGTCTACCCTTATCAGATCAAAAGCGATCTGTTCATCCAATGACCCTTTGGGCTGGTTGCTGACAGACAATGAAAATTCCCGGATCGATTCATCCTTAACAGAAATATTTCCTTCCTTGCTTTTTGCAATTGTTTGTAAGATACCTTTATTGGCAAAACAGCTAACCAGTAAGGCTGAATCGCCGGTTTTCATGGCCGTAAACAAGTTATTAATGACAGTTTTAACCGAATCTTCCGCAGCCTGTGATTTTGCTGCCAGGTTCATTAAAAGCGAAAAAGCTGATATTAAAATGAATCTCTTCATAGCCGGTTGTTATTTTTGGTTGAATTTTTGATTGGATTGAGTAAACCCAATTTAATGAAAATAATACAACTGGTCATTACCGCCCTGATAATCCTTTTTGTTGCGGGCAGTTGTCATAGAAAAACATATCCTGGTTCAACCAATGATACAAATGTTAATAACACAAATACTACCGTTACACCAAAACCTGCACCGGTAAAGAAAAAGATACGTACCACTATTCCCAAGGTGATCGTTGTAAACGACAATATTGCCAGTAAAACTTTTGATGGAAGATATTATTATGACCTTGAGGGTCATCGGTATTGGCGCAACAATGCAGATGGCAAATACTATTTATACAACAAATCAATGGCCACCGATCCCGCTTTTAAAAAACAGTAATATTCCTGCCGTTGAAAGGATAATTATTTATACCCGAGTATTTTCAACATACTCTGCGCTGTTTGTTCTTTTGCATAAACCCAATCAACCAGTTTTCCGTTTTTATCATATCCAACAATAACATGTTTTGGTGAAGGGATCAGGCAGTGTTTGATCCCGCCATAACCGCTGATCTGGTCCTGGTAAGCACCGGTATGAAAAAATCCAACATACAATGGCTCAGAGGGGTCATCTACTTTTGGTAAAAATACCTCATTGATATGTTCTTCGCTGTCATAATAATCATGACTGTCGCAGGTTATACCGCCAAGGACTACCCGCTGATATTCCTTGTCCCATTTATTGATCGGTAACATCAGGAATTTTTCACCGATGCCCCAGGTGTCGGGCAAGGTTGTAATGAAAGAAGAATCGATCATATACCAGGTTTCCCTGTCATTCTGCATCTTTTCTGCAATTACGCTGTAAATATGAGCCATACTCTCTCCAACTGTATAGCTGCCGAATTCTGTAAAGATATTTGGCATCGGTACTTTACTTTTTTTACAGGCAACTTTAATATTACGTACAATTTCATTTATCATGAACTGGTAGTCGTAATCAAAACCAAGAGAATGTTTGATGGGAAAACCACCGCCGATATTGATCGAATC
>JAYSWW010000424.1:0-7456 GCA_043717805.1 Ferruginibacter sp. | reverse complement strand
GTACCGGAAGGCGAATACCTGATCCCGATCGGAAAGGCCAATATAGTAAGAGAAGGAACGGATGTTACCATCGTTTCTTTTAATAAAATGATGAAAGTGGCACTTGGAGCGGCAACAGAATTGGCAAAGGAAAATATCAGTGCAGAAGTGATCGATCTAAGAACGATCCGCCCGCTTGATTGGTTTACCATTCTTGAAAGCGTAAAAAAAACAAACCGCCTGGTGATCATAGAAGAACAATGGCCCTTTGCTTCAGTTTCTTCAGAGATATCTTACCGCATACAAAAAGAAGGATTTGATTACCTGGATGCCCCTATACGCCGTATAACTTCAGCAGATGCACCCATGCACTATGCACCCAACCTGGTTGCAGCATATTTACCGGATATACCACGTACGGTTAAACTGGTAAAAGAAGTGATGTATTTAAAGAAATAATATTTTGAGAATTATTAAATTATATGGAAAGAAATATTTTATTGGTTTCTTCATATTACTGTGCGGTTCCAACTCCTGGTCACAACATTTTTTTGTAAGTGGTTTTGCAGGTATGAGTAACTATTCCGGTGACCTGCAGGAAAAACGTTTTACATTTATCCAGGCTCATCCCGCATTCGGGCTGGGCCTTTTGTTTGAGCTGAATCCAAAAATGCTCATCCGGGGCGATTTTACAGCCGGAAAGATCAGTGCTCATGATAAATTCGGATCAAAGAATAAGATAAGGAACCTCAGCTTTTATTCATCTCTTTCAGAATTTTCCATTGGATTTGAATATACTTTACTGAACCTGTATGAGTACAAAGTATCTCCATATCTTTTTACCGGTGTTGGGCTTTTTGACTTTAATCCATATACAAAAGACCAGCGGGGTAATGTTGTTTTCCTGGCAGAATTGAATACGGAAGGGCAGGGATTTTATGATGGGAGAAAGGATTATAAACTCAGGGAATATTCCATTCCGCTTGGAGCCGGCATTCAATGGGCCATCAATGATAATAAGCGGATAGGGATCGTAATTGGTTTCCGGAAAACTTTTACCGATTATATAGATGACGTGAGTACCACTTATGTTGACGAAGACATTTTAATATTAAACCGTGGACAGAATGTGGCAAACCTGGCTTACCGGGGAGATGAATTGCCCAATGGCGCCCCGTATCCGCCGGGAGGATCACTACGTGGGAATGCTAAAAGCAAGGATTGGTATTATTTTTCCGGGTTAACTTACAGGATGCGCCTGCTTCCCAGGAAGAGAGAATGGCGATACAAGTTTGACCTGAACCGATCGGCAAAGCCAAGTATCAAGTGTCCAACTGTATTTTAGTTCGATGTTTGACGTTTGAAGTTCGAACCTCAAACCTCGAACATCAAATCTCAAACATCATACATCGAACATCAAACCTCAAACATAATAAATGGCCTATCATTCATTAGAAGAATGCCTGCTTGATCTTGAGAAAAACGGGCAGTTGATAAGAGTTAAAGAGGAAGTGGATCCAAACCTGCAAATGGCTGCTATCCATTTACGTGTGTTTGAAGCAAAAGGCCCTGCTTTGCTTTTTGAGAAAGTTAAGGGATCAGCATTTCGTGCGGCATCCAATATTTTTGGTACCCTGGAGCGAAGCAAATTTATTTTCCGGCACAGCCTTGATGCGGTTCAGCGTTTGATAGAATTGAAAAGCGATCCCATACAGGCCATCAAACATCCCGTTCAAAATTTCAATGCAGGGCTGGCAGCCCTTAAAGCCCTGCCCTTAAAGAATCCGCTTTCAAAACCTGTTTTGGCAAACGTGGTAAACCTCGGTGATCTTCCGTTGATCAAACACTGGCCAATGGACGGAGGCGCATTTGTTACCCTGCCGCAGGTTTATACGGAAGACCCCGATCAACCCGGAATCATGCATGCCAACCTGGGCATGTATCGCATCCAGTTAAACGGAAATGAATATGAAATGAATAAGGAAGTGGGGCTCCATTACCAGCTTCACCGGGGAATCGGTGTTCACCAAACGAAGGCAACAAAAAAAGGAGTACCTCTTAAAGTGAGTGTATTTGTAGGCGGTCCGCCCTCACATTCAGTAGCTGCTGTAATGCCATTACCGGAAGGCATAAGCGAAATGACTTTTGCCGGTGTATTGGGTGGAAGAAGGTTCCGGTATGTTTATGAAGACGGATTTTGCATCAGTACAGATGCAGACTTTGTAATAACAGGGGAAGTATTTCCGGGTGAAAATAAACCCGAGGGGCCGTTTGGCGATCACCTGGGTTATTACAGCCTTCAGCATTTATTCCCGGTAATGAAAGTGCACAAAGTTTATGCAAAGAAAAATGCCATCTGGCCATTCACAGTTGTAGGCAGGCCACCCCAGGAGGATACCAGTTTCGGCCAATTGATACATGCCATCACCGGAAGCGCCGTTCAACAGGAAATACCCGGGTTGAAAGAAGTGCATGCAGTGGATGCGGCAGGTGTTCATCCGTTGTTACTGGCGGTTGGCAGTGAACGTTATACACCTTATACGCCCGCCAAACAACCGGCTGAACTGTTAACCATTGCCAATCACATCCTGGGAACCGGGCAATTGAGCCTTGCAAAATTTTTATTCATAACGGCCGATGACCCACAGGGTTCTGCGAATGAAAATAAAATAAGTGCACAGGATGTTGAGCCCTTCCTGCAATTTGTATTGAAAAGGATCAAACTGCAGCGTGACATACATTTTTATACCAATACCAGCATTGATACACTCGATTATTCCGGAACATCGCTGAACAGCGGGAGTAAGGTAGTGCTGGCTGCTTACGGAGATATTATAAGGGAACTTTCTGAAACTGTTCCCCCGGTTTTAAAAGCACTGAAGGAATTTGTATTGCCCATGATGGCAATGCCGGGAATTGTTGTGATACAATGCAACCGGTTTACAAATTACGAAACAGCAAGGGCTGAAATGAGGTCGTTGAATGAACAACTGCTTTCACATGTATATGAACTGCAACATACGCCGTTACTCATTATTGCAGATGATGCAGAATTTACAGCAGCCACCATTCGTAATTTTTTATGGGTAACTTTTACCAGGTGTAACCCTTCGCATGATATGTATGGGATCGATGATTTTACTATAGACAAACATTGGGGATGCAACGGGCCGCTGGTAATTGATGCAAGGAAAAAGCCCCATCATGCCCCGCCTGTTGAAAAGGATGAGGCCACTGAAAAAAGCATTGAGCATATTTTTGCAAAAGGAGGAAGTTTGTATGGGTTTTAGATGCTTTGTATTCTAATTTATTTTCTTAATAACAATCTTGCTATTGTATTCTGCAAGCACTGCATCAAAAAAAGTTTTTGCTTCTTTAAATTTTTTTGCCTGGATATGATAATTTGTAAGTTCAAGATGAGTTACAACTGATACTTCATTCTTATCCTTATCATAAACATAAAGAGATCTGAAATTGCCGTATTCAAAATCAATTTTTTTGGTTTCTGGTAATGCCTCAATGGTATAAT
This sequence comes from Ferruginibacter sp., assembly GCA_043717805.1. Lineage (GTDB taxonomy): Bacteria > Bacteroidota > Bacteroidia > Chitinophagales > Chitinophagaceae > Ferruginibacter. The sequence continues at coordinate 3,948 of JAYSWW010000424.1, read as the reverse complement.
CAACAGGTAAATGGTAAGTGGTTGTATCATTTTTCAAAAAAGGATGCGGGAAGTAAAAATCCTGTGTGCGTTTACTTGCATCAGGAAGGTTGGCGCTCCAGATTTTATAAATGCGGGGGCTTAAGAACATTTTATTTCCGGCTGTAAATGAAGGTATTTTTTCAAATTCGAAGTCGATGATATATTCAGCATTGGCTTTGTTTTTTTCAGTTAATGAAAAATCATCCGGTTGAATAAATCCCAGTTCATTTACAATATATTTTTTCTGATCATCTTTTTTCTCGCTGGTTATAAAATGCCTGACATATTCCCCCGTTGTGTGCAGTAAAACTTTAGCAGAACCCGAACCGTCTTCTTTCAGACTGATGAAACAATTCGTACTGAATGTATTATTTACAGCCATGCTTTTTGGCGTTGCAACCAGTTTTCCTCCGTTTTCTGTTATCAGCAAAGCATTCCTGTTTTCTGTAAAACTTCCCAGAACACCAAATTCATTGGTATTACTTGTACATTCCAGCCAAATAGAATCATTTTGAATAGGCACACAAAGTATCACATGATTGAATTCATTGTGTGGAAATGAAGGATCAACCGGTTCTTTATTGTAGCGTGCATTGATAAGCCCCTGGTAACTTTTTATACCAACAGCATCTAAACATGCTTGTGTGTAATTACTCAATGCTTTACAATCGCCGTATTTGGTTTTATCAGTAGAAGATGCCTGGAAAGGTTTAAACCCGCCAATGCCAAGTTGAATGCTCACGTACCGGAAGTTTTGCTGAAGGTATTTGTAAATGATCGCTGTTTTTTCTTTATCGCTTGCTGCGTCTTTTACCAATGTTTTAAAAAATTGTTTTCTTTGTTCCGGTAAATCGATCGATTGTTTTGCAAGTGACCCGTACCATTCACCAAATTTTTCCCAACTGCTCATGTCTCCTTCATAACCATCCATTTCAAATTTATTGGGCGAAAGAATAATTTTAGGATACATACTTTCTGAACTTACACTTCCTTCTTCATAAATTAATGCAGGCATGTCGTTCACAGTCCATGTATATATTTTTTTACTGCCTTCTGTTCTGATAGCAGGAGGGAGGCTGATATTTTTTTCTTTATACCTGATATCAAGATCTGTTGGTACGATCACTGTGAAATTACTGTTTTGTACAGCCTGCTTGGGCTGCTGAACATCATAATCCGGATAATTCAACGAGCCTGAATATTTGATCTCAAAGTTGTACTCAACAGTTATTGGATACGATGCTGCAGGTATCGTCAAATAAAAGTATTTTGAATCTGTAACAAGTCCATCGCCGGCATTGATACTTGTCATATCTTTTTTTACATATTTTTTTACCACAGATCCGGAAGCATCAAAAACTCGTATGGTCACATCTTCAAGTGAACGGAATTTATCTTCATATTCCGCAAAGAAAAGCCTGTTCTTTCCCATTTCATCCAGGATGGTTACTACTTCATGTACTTTATAATATGCTTTATTGATTGCTTTTATTTCAAATACAAGTGATTCTTCCCGCACAACCGAATGTGCGTCTTTCTTCAACAATGCTGTAATGGGTGGGAGGTTTTGTATAGACTGAGCCTTTGAAGCATTTAACCCAATGAATATTGATCCGGCAAAAAATAATTTTTTAATGGTCATCATTTCTTTTTTATAACAACCTGCTCATTCAGGCTATTCAGTAATTTTTTATAGAATTCATGAAAATCAGGATAATTGCCCGCAGGGTAAAATGAAGTTTTAAAATCAATATTGATCTTTATGTTCAAAACATTATCCGAAGTATTCATTATCCGCGTATATTGAATGCTTTTGTCAGGCATTAACATAGAAATATTCTCAGGTAAAGTTTCAAATACATATCCATCGGGTATGGTAAAATTGCAATAGATAACATATTCCTGCATCATACCAAAATCAATATCAGCCGCCCGTTCGTCTTCAATGAATGGATTTTTTTCAAAATCGTTGAACATATTTGTATTAAAATATCTGTACTCACCTGAATTACTAAGTGGCAGGCTGAAAATTACTTTTTGAGAGAATGGCAGAGAGTCTGCATCATCATTCTTCACAATAACATTCTCAACTGAAATTGCCGGATAAGGTTTAATAAAATATTCCTGTTTAAAATTGTCTTTATTTTTTATATATGCATCAACACGCTGTTTTCTTGCATAATCCATACAGTTTATAGAACAATCACCTTTCATCAAACCCTTATCATCAATTATTCCCTGCAACGCAACTACTATTTGGTACTTATGCTTTTCATCCAGGATGTCAATCCATTTGCCTTCTTCCCCATCAATAATAAAACCACTGGTATTAACAACAGATTCAGGCGTAAGCCTGTAATTTGATAATTTATCTGTTGCATCTAGCACCAGCCAGCTGTTTTCTAAAGGAACATAAGCCATCAGTGTATTGAATTGCCTTTCTGAATAATAAAATTTATTTACCAGCCCGTTGTTCCTGGTACTTAAAAGTATAGGCATTGCTTTTATTCCTGCTTTATTTAGTACTTGTATGAGCAACATATTTATTTCTGCAATGTTGCCGCTCTTTTTCTCCCATGCATTTGTTATACCTTGATTGGTAAAAATTGCTTCATCATCGGTACAATTCATTTTAGATCTTATAGTATTGAAAAGAAATTTTATCCTTTCAGTATTATTAATTATCTGAAGAGATTGTTTTATAATTCCATCCATATCTTTTATTGGCCTGGTCAACTGCAATCCAAAATCTTCATCTTCATTTAAAGCTTTTACAATATCTGCCCAGGTAGAATTTATATACTTTGTATTGTCTATTCCTCTTTCAATTGCCACCAGTTGAAATTCTATATGCTGTTCATAATCCTTGGGTGCTCCCATAAAAGGAAGATCTTTTATACCCGGAAGATCATTCATTGCATATTGAATTCTTTTAGTTTCAAATGAAAAAGCATCATTGCCAACAGAAACCACGTCAACAGATTCATTCGATTTCTCGTCCAGCTTATTTACAACAAATTTTTGAGTTTTATATTTAAGGGCTGTTGGTGTTGTTACTTCATATTCACTATACCTGGTAGGTATTTCTGACTGAAAGTACCAGTCCTTTATTTGGGAATAGGTATCTCTCATAAGTTTGTATTTGTATTCAATCACACTGCCCACTTTTACTTCAGGAAAAGCGATGATGAGCCTGCTGAAACGATTGTTAATTTTTTTTGTGTAAATAGAGCCTTTGTTAACCCCTGTTATTTTTACTTTACCGGCCTCATCCAGGTTATAAGTATTGGCATCTATAGCCGAAATGGTTTCATCATTGTTATTACTGTAGAATGGAATTTCAAGATTGGCATATGAAAGGCCTTTGTCTTTCAATATTTTTATTCTAACCCTGTATTCATAAACAGTTTTAAAAAGTGTAATACCCGCCGTACCACGGTCGAAGAACATTTTTCCATGATCGATCAATTTAAGAGCAATTGCTCCTTTATCAAAATCGCAATCAGTCATCTCAAGGTCGGCTTTGTCAATTTTACCAAAAGATGGTATTTTAACTTGGGCTGTGGCGATATTTAGATAAAAGCAGGCGAAAAAAATTGTCAATATATTTTTCATATTTCCATTTGAAGGTTAATAAAAAATGTTTTCCTGATTTTAATCCTTTTTAAATACAAACTGTTCATTCAGCATTGTAAACAATTTTTTGTAAAATTCCTGGAACATTCCATACTCATCTGACGAATAAACAGGTTTTTTGAATTCAAGCTGAAGCCTTACTGAGAGTTTTCTCCCTTCTGTACTCACATACCTTGTAAATACAATACTGGTATCGGGTAAACGCATTTTTGTGCTCTTTGGAAGTACGTCAAATGAATAGCCTTCCGGAATAGTAAAAATGCCGTCTATACTTGTAAGTTGTTTAGCGCC
>JAYSWW010000423.1:0-7473 GCA_043717805.1 Ferruginibacter sp. | reverse complement strand
TAATATTTCAACTGCTCGTTGTATAAATTCTTTTTCGATTTATACAGTCCGGGCCATACGATACTCTGTGATACACCAATTTTTAATATACCCTTACTATCACTTGGTCTGAAATCTTCATTCTCTGCAAACAGCCCTGTTTTTGGAAATGCTGTTGCTGTTTTTATCTGGGCCTTCCCTTTAATTATCTGCTGATCATTTATGCCGTACTGCAGGTTAGTTTTTGTCAATGCAATTGCTTCGCTGATATTTATTCTTTTGACAGGTGATTGTTGTGCATAAACATTTGTTGAAAATGAAAACAAAACAAACCCTGTTATAATAGCAGGTGCAGGTTTCCCGCCACGGCGGGCAGGCATATTTAGTTTGCTCTTTTTTGAAAAGATGATGTACAAACAAGGCAGCACTACCAGTGTTAAAAATGTTGCTGTTATCAATCCACCGATCACAACTGTTGCCAAAGGTTTTTGTACTTCAGCTCCTGAGCCGGATGAAAAAGCCATTGGAAGGAAACCTAATGAAGCAACTGCGGCCGTCATGAGCACAGGACGTAACCTGATCTTTGTTCCTTCCAATACCCGTTGCAGTATGTCATTCATTCCTTCTTTTTCCAACTGGTTAAAAGTGCTTATCAATACAATGCCATTTAATACTGCCACTCCAAACAAGGCAATAAAACCAACACCTGCTGAAATACTAAAAGGCATTCCTCTAAGTAACAAAGCAAACACCCCACCAATTGCACTCATGGGTATGGCGGTAAAGATCAATGCGGCTTCTTTGATAGAACTGAAAGTAATGTATAACATGAAAAAGATGAGCAACAACGCAAGCGGTACAACGATCATGAGCCTGTCAGATGCTTTTTGTAAATTTTCAAATGTACCACCATAGGTATAATAATAACCGGCAGGCAGTTTTATTATTGAATTTAATTTTTGCTGAGCTTCTTTTACCACACTGGCCACATCACGCCCGCTTACATTAAAGCTTACATAGATCCTTCGTTTACCTGACTCACGGCTTATTTGTGCCGGACCTGTTTTAAATGATACATTAGCTACCTGCGATAATGGTATTTGAACGCCGTTACTCAGTGGTACATATAAATCACTTACGTCAGCCAAAGCAGTACGATGGGCGCTATCTAAGCGAACGATCAAATCAAACTTTCTTTCATTTTCGAAAACCACCCCGGCCTCTTCGCCGGCAAATGCAGTGCTGATGATATGATTTATGTCTTCAATATTTAATCCGTAACCTGCTATTTTTGCCCTGTCGTATTCAATGGTAATTTGTGGCAGACCATCTACCCGTTCCACCTGTGGTTGAGTAATACCTTTAATTGGCTGAATGACTTTAGCAACTTTGTCTGCATAAGCAACCAATGAATCTAAGTTTTCGCCAAATATTTTAATAGCCACATCCTGGCGTATGCCTGTCATCAATTCATTAAAACGCATTTGTATGGGCTGGCTTGGTTCGGCGATAACACCGGGAATGGTAGAGAGCTTATCTCTCATCATATCTGACAATGCATAAAAATCTTTGGTTGTTGTCCAATCCTTTTTATCTTTTAGTATCACCATTAGATCAGATGCTTCCGGCGGCATAGGATCTGTAGCAATATCGGCAGCTCCTGTTTTACCGATCACCATTTTTACTTCTGGAAATTTCAATAACATCCGCTCTGCCATCATGATTGTTTCTGTAGTTTGTGATAAAGATGAACCCTGGGGTAATACAAATTCTATTGCATAATCTCCTTCTTCCAATGTGGGTATGAATTCACCGCCCATATTTTTAAAAATGACCAGGGAAATAATCAACAAGCTTACTGCAATGGCTACTACGGTATACCTTATTTTAATGGCTTCATTTAAAAGTGGCGTGTAACCACGTTGGAAAAAATCGATCATCCTGTCTGAAAAATTCCTTTTGTGTTTCATGTTTTTAGATAGAAACAAAGCGCTCATCATGGGTATATATGTGAGCGACAGGAGTAAAGCACCCAGGATAGCGAAGCCGACTGTTTCTGCCATTGGGCGAAACATTTTCCCTTCAACACCCTGCAGGGAGAGAATGGGTAAATAAACGATGAGGATAATGATCTGCCCGAATGCCGCCGAGCTCATCATTTTCTTTGCACTGCCTTCTACTGCTTCATCCATTTGCGGTTGCGTTAACCTGCCTGTTAATTTTTTCGCTCCAAGGAAATGCAGGGTTGCTTCTACAATAATGACGGCACCATCTACTATCAAACCAAAATCAATTGCGCCTAAACTCATGAGGTTGGCACTTACCCCGAACAGGTTCATTAATGCCAGTGCAAATAATAATGAAAGAGGAATGGCGGATGCCACTATTAAGCCTGCACGAAAATTCCCCAGGAATAATACCAATACCAATATCACGATCAATGCGCCTTCAATTAAATTCGTTTTTACGGTATTGATGGCACGGTCAATTAAATTGGTACGGTCTAAAAATGCTTCTATCTCTACATCTTCGGGTAATGATCTTTGAACGGTCTTCATCCGTTCTTTTACCAGTTCAACAACTGATGCACTGTTAGCTCCTTTCATCATCAACACTATGCCACCTACCACTTCTTTTTCGCCGTTGTATGTCATAGCTCCGTAGCGTGGCGGAGAACCAAACTGCACCGTAGCTACATCCCGTATCAAAATGGGAATACCATTTTGTTGTTTAACAACAATCTGTTCAATATCGGCAAAGGATTTTACCAGTCCCACACCACGAATAAAATAAGCATTGGGTTTCCTGTCGATATATGCTCCACCCGTATTTTCATTGTTCTTTTGAAGCGCAGTAAAAATTTCAGGAATGGTTACATTCATAGCTTTTAACCGATCGGGGCTAACCGCTACTTCATACTGCTTACTGATGCCTCCAAAACCTGTTACTTCTGCCACACCTGCAATTCCTGTTAACTGGCGGCCTACTATCCAATCCTGCATGGTGCGTAGATCCATAGCAGAATATTTTTTTTCGCTGCCTTTTTTGGGATGGATAACATATTGATAAATTTCTCCAAGGCCTGTTGTGACGGGCCCCATCTCAGGAGTTCCTAAGTCTTTTGATATTTCTGCTTCAGCACTTTTTAATTTTTCAGAAATAAGCTGCCTGGCGAAATATATATCTATATTTTCTTTAAACACAACTGTTATTACACTCAATCCAAAACGGGAGAAAGAACGCAACTCTTCAATACCCTGGATATTTGATAACGACCTTTCCACGGGATAAGTTATAAACTGTTCTACTTCCTGCGCTGCAAGGGTAGGGGCACGGGTGATTACCTGTACCTGGTTATTGGTTACATCAGGCAATGCATCAACAGGTACTTTGGTTGCACTCCATACACCCCAGATGATGAGTGCGATTGTAAATACAGCAACAATTAGTTTGTTTTTGATGCTGAAGTGAATTATTTTATTAAGCATGAATTTTATAGTTTGAAATACAATTCCTGTTACAATACCGTTTGTGGAAATTATTTCCGCAACAGGAATGATACTTTACAATACAATGAATACTATTTTAAGAACCTTGATCGCCAACGATAATCCGTGTTTCTTTTTTTGTAACTAAAAAAAATAGAAATAACAAACGTTCCAATACAAAAAATGTTTTTGGTTGACAGTGGAACATAAAAAGTAAGAGATTAACCTAACTGGGGGGGTTGCCAGATGGGAAGGGAAATTTCAGAAATACAAACAGGGAGGTGGGCTGTATTTTTTTCTACAGAAGGAAAATACAGTAACCCGATTTGATAAGAATAAGAGATAATTGCAAAACCAGCACAACAGTTGCAGGCACAGAAAGGAGAGCAGTCATCAGTATGGCTATCTTCTTGTTGGTCTTGCGATTGTGAAAATGTTATATTTGCTTTATGATCATTTATTCCATAGGCTCCATCTGTACAAGGCATACAGCTAAGTACGAGTATCAGGACTGCCATTATGAAAGCAAAGAATTTCATTGTTGCAAAATAACGAGTAAAATTTCAATTTTTTGCAAATCAAAGGCTATTATTAGTCATACGGTTGCAAATAAGTTGATTTTTCTGATTTTGGGAAATAGGAAAATATACGAATGCCGATATCCAAATAAAAAAGGACTATGAATTATCATGATCCTTTTCAAAATACTGTGTATTTGATTAAACATCAATTGCCTCACCATAAGCCACAGCAGTAGCTTCTTTCAAACCTTCACTCATAGTGGGGTGTGGGTGAACAGCATTCAATATTTCATGTGCGGTGGTTTCCAGTTTTCGTGCCACCACTGCTTCGGCGATCATTTCGGTTACATTCATGCCGATCATATGACAGCCCAGGAATTCGCCATACTTGGCATCATAAATTACTTTTACAAAACCTTCAGTTGCTCCTGCAGCACTCGCTTTACCACTCGCCATGAAAGGAAACTTGCCGATCTTTACTTCATAACCTGCATCCCTGGCCGCTTTTTCGGTATAGCCTACTGAAGCGATCTCCGGTGTGCAATAAGTACAACCGGGAATATTATTATAATCCATCGGTTCGGGTTTGTGGCCGCTTAAATGTTCGGCAGCATTGATACCTTCTTTGGCTGCAACGTGTGCCAGTGCCTGGCCGGGTGTACAATCACCGATGGCATAAATGCCGGGCACATTGGTTTGCTGGAAAGCATCAACTATTATTTTGCCCTTGTCTGTTTTTATCCCTAATTGCTCCAATCCGATATTTTCAATATTGGCTACTACTCCAACAGCACTCAATAAAATATCAGCTTCCAATGTTACTTCACCATCAGCCGTTTTTACAGTGGCTTTTACACCTGTACCTGAAGTGTCAACTTTTGTCACTTCACTACTCGTCATGATGGTAATACCCTGTTTTTTAAATTGTTTTTCGAGTTCCTTGCTGATGTCCTCATCTTCAACAGGCACAATGCGTGGCATGAATTCAACAATGGTAACTTTTGTACCCATGCTGTTGTAGAAATAAGCGAATTCAGAACCAATGGCTCCGCTTCCGCAAATGATCATTGATTTGGGTTGTCCTGGTAAAACCATCGCTTCCCTGTAACCGATGATCTTTTTACCATCGATGGGCATGCTGGGTAATTGCTTAGCCCTTCCACCAGTAGCAAGTACAATATTTTTTGCTTCTACTACCTGTTTACTATTATCCGAAGCAGTTACTTCTATTTTACCTGCAGCTAGCAGTTTGCCGGTTCCCATGATCACATCGATCTTGTTCTTTTTCATCAGGAACTGCACTCCTTTGCTCATTTTATCAGCAACACCTCGGCTGCGTTTGATAACAGCAGGAAAATCCTGAGAAGGATTGTTTACATTGATACCGTAACTCTGTGCATGCTTTGCATATTCAAATACCTGGGCACTTTTCAACAAAGCTTTGGTTGGAATACAACCCCAATTGAGGCAAATACCACCAAGGCTTTCTTTTTCAATGATTGCTACTTTTTTGCCAAGCTGGCTGGCTCTGATCGCAGCGGGATAACCGCCAGGACCGCTTCCTAAAACTATTAGATCGTATGCCATGTTGTTTATTTATTTATAGAATTTTAGCTTTTAGCCTTTAGCCTTTAGCCGCAAAATTAACCTGAAATAGGGGATTAGCCAAAAGCATTGTTTCCCTTTTTTTAACCTTTTGTTCTGCTTCATTACAGTTATAAAATGTAATTTAGACTTCATGAAGAAAATTCTGATTGCTGCTGTATTTTTTGCATTTGTATTTACGGGGAATGGTCAAATTATTGCAAAATGGAAGATCACAGATGTAGAAAAACAAATGACCGCAAAGAACGGGGATGTACTGGTCATTAATTTTTGGGCAACATTTTGCAAACCCTGTGTTGCCGAAATTCCTTCTTTTATAAAGATCGTTGACAAATACAAAAGCAGCCACGTGAAATTATTGCTTGTAAGCCTGGATCTGCCTTCATATTATCCCGCAAAAATCGCATCCTTTGCCAAAAAACAACGTTTCAATACCAATATTGTATGGCTTCAGGAAACCAATGCCGATTATTTCTGCCCCAAGATAGATAAGACCTGGAGTGGCTCTATCCCGGCAACATTGATCATAAATACAAGGTCAGGGTATAGAAAATTTTTTGAAGGGGAAATGACAGCAGTTGAGTTTGAAACAATGTTAAAAGAAGTAATTGCCGTTTCAGATAAATCTATAGGGATCAATGAACATTCTAATGACCCTGTTCCATTGCCCGATTAAAAAGCCTCACTTATAATAAGTAAGGCTTTTACTCTTTCACTGCGATTTCTCAATTTTCATTAGAGTACTTTTTTACCTGTGGTTGGTAAAAAAATATTTTTATAACAGGCTTTTTTTAACTGATTCACTGCTGAACAGATTCCTGATCTGATCTTTAAAAGTATCATCCGCCATTGCCTGCATTTTTTTCATACTGGTTGCAACGCCTTCCTCCTTAACTACAATATTCTGTGTACTGTTTGTAGCCAATTGATCTCCGTTGGGATTGTAAACGTTCAGTTCAAGCTGGTAAATAACTTCATTTCGGATTGAACTGAATAATGGAGTTGCCCGGGACTCCCATTTTAATATGCTGAAATATAACAACCTGTCCTTGTTACTATTCTTAAATACCTGCATAAAAGAAACAACCGAAGTATTCATATTTACCATAACCATAGAAGCTGATCCGCCAGATTTATTATAGGCCGTTGTTACAGCTTCAGTAAATTCATCTGCCAGCGGTTTACCGCTTTCTGTCTGTGTATTATAACTAATCTGGGCAGTGGAATTGGAATGACCGCAAAATGTTGGCTTTTCTCTTCCGGCAAGGACCTCGGCTCTTTTTTCCTGGAAAACAATGATTGCAGTTTTGGTTGTCGGATATCCCGGCCCCGCTTCTTTGTTCTCAAATGACATTTTTCTTCCAACTGCACAACTGCTCATACCCGCCACTGTTGCTAATGCAATGATAAAAACCGACGTTGTTCTCACAATAGGCATTTTAGAATTTATTTTTCAATTTCCTGCTATAATGGTATAAACACATGAAGTGCATATTGCTGATTATAATTATAATAAACAGTGACAATGGTCAGCAATTAAAATATCTTTTCGGGGAAATACCAAGAATTAATAAAAATTAAAAGCCCCACTTTTTCAAGTGAGGCAAATACCATCATTAATTAAAAATTAAAATACTGAAAGTCTTACCCTTTTCTCTTGATCGTACAACCGACACTCCTGCTTTCCTTTACTGATATTTCTTTTCCGCTTGTAAGTTCATTGATGGCTTCTTTTAAATGATGCCTGTTAACGGCAGTTTCATCAGAGGCATTGTCATCAATTGCGCCATGATAAACAAGTTTCAGATTTTTGTCAAATAAAAAACATTCAGGTGTTCTGTTGGCTCCAAATGCATCGGCTACTTCATTGTTTTTATCTA
>JAYSWW010000422.1:0-2925 GCA_043717805.1 Ferruginibacter sp. | reverse complement strand
CCAATCCGCCTGTAATATCATGATTCTCCCTGCTGATCGCATTTTCAATATCTGTAAAACTTATTCTTGCAGACTGCATTTTATAAGGATCAACATTTACCTGGATCTCTCTTTCGGGTGCGCCAACAATTTCAGCACGGGTAATTTCAGACAATTCTTCAAACTTATCCTGCATTTTATCGGCATACTGCTTCAGTTTGATTCCATCATAATCACCACTCAGGTTTACAAACATGATCGGCATTTCGCTGAAAGCAAATTCCTGGGCATTGGGCTGAACCGTTAGGTCAGTTGGCAGATCGGATTTTGCTTTATCGATCGCATCTTTCACTTTTACTTTAGCCGTTTCAGTTTTTACATCTGTATCAAATTCTATCACGATCAGGCTAAAATCTGTTTGAGAAGTACTTGTGATCTTTTTTACTTTGGCACCACTGATCCCTTTCAATTGTTTTTCGATGGGCCTTGTTACCAGGTTCTCAATATCCTTGGGTGAATTTCCAATGTATACGGTGCTTACACTGATCGTGGGAACAACAATATCCGGGAACTGCTCCTTGGGCATATTGTTGAATTTTATCAACCCGTATGCAGAAATCAAAATGGCAATAATATAAATCGCAGTACGGTTATCGATCGACCAGCTTGTTGGCCTGAACTGCTTGAATTTCCTGCTTACTCCTTCTTTAAAATTCATAAAATTAATTTTGAGATCATCAGTTTTTGCTGCCAGTCCCGGATTTTTTCCGCAATCTGACATTTGTGCTGCATTTCATTGCTTATCTTCTTTCCGCAATGCCACGAAGAAATCAGGCAAGTATTTAATTTATTTGCGCATCTTCATTTATCCTCTGCGGTTATTATTGTATTAAAGTTCCAATCAACTGACCGTCATACAGATTCTGGTAACCTTCCGTTATCAATTGATCCCCGTTTCTCAAACCAGTCTTGATTTCTACATTGTCACCATATACTTCACCGATGGATATCGCCTGTTTTTTTGCAACCGTTTTACCATTGCTTAGTTTGGAAAGCAGGTAAACATATTTACTGGTTTCATCGCTTTGAACTGTATTCACCGGTATAACAATTGCATTGGCTGATGAATAATCTAGTATCCGCATTACGGCAGATTGGTTTGGTTTTAAAGCGGGGTCAGCCGGGATCTTTGCTTCAGCAATGAAACCTCTTGATGTAGCATCAATCGACTGGCTGATAAGAGAAATTGCTGAAGTGATTTTTTTATTCGCATCCGGTATGCTGATCTCTACAACAGATCCTTTGTGAACCCTTGTAAGATAATTTTCGGGAATATTGGTTACCACTTTCAGGTTGCTTGTATTAACAATTTTTATCTGGGGGCCCATCGCTGTCATTCCCTGGAATATTTCTCCAACTTTTATATTCACGATATCTGCAATCCCATTTACATCACTGTAAACATTGGTCGTATTCAATTGTTCAACAGCAACTTTAACCTGTTCCCCGGCAGACTTCAATTGATTCTCCAGGCTTTCAACATTTGTTTTTGCTGTGATCAGTTGTACTTCGGTACCGATACCCTGTTCCCAAAGATTTTTTTGGCGTTGGTAAAGATTTTTTGCAAATCCCAATTGTGTTTTGATCCCTTCGAGTTGTTGCCTGGAAGCAGTAACCTGTTGCCTCACTATGGCATCATCGATCTTCAATAACAACTGGCCTTTCTTAACAAACTGTCCTTCCTGCACAAACAAAGCCCTAACCTGTCCGCCCATACCCCGTGGAGATATGTAAGAAATATTTTCTGCATCAAGATGCCCCTGCAGATCAATATAGTGTTGAAAATTCCGGGTAGTTACGGGTGCAGCAGCAACCAGTTTTATTTTTGCCGCCAAGGCAGTATTGCTGTCAAGTTTTTCCAGTTCTGCCTGTAATTTCCTGATCTCTTCATCCGTTTTGTTCTTAGTTGCTTTCAGTTTTTCGAGTGCAACTTTTTTATCATTGATACCCGCTGATTCGTCTTTCTGGCTGTTACCACACGATACCATTAAGAGTACCACTAAAGCTGCCATTGATAATTGTGCTGTTTTTTTCATCTGTTTATTGTTAGGCTTGATATTTATAATTTTCCGGTTGCTTTTAAGAAATCAACTTTTGCAATGATGGCATCATACAAAGCCGTGATGTAATTTGTTTGAGCTGTTTTAAGGTCAACCTGTGCGGTATTGATCTCAGTAGCAGAGCCGGTCCCGATCTCGTATTTCTTTTTGGTCTGATCATAAACTTTCTCTGCCAAAGCCATATTCTTTTTCTGGTAATCCATTGAGGCGATCGCAACAATGAAATTATTTTTTGAATTTTCAACTTCACGGTCAATACTGATCTTCAATGCTTCTGTTTGATTTTGTGTTTTCTGAAGTTCCAGTCTTGCTTTCTGTATTCTTGCTTTAAGTGCAAAGCCGTTGAAGATGGGAACTTTCATCTGTATTCCGATGTATGAACTGGTGAACCAGTCGCCTTTGCCGAATACATCAAACTTTTCCCGTTGTGCCTGTTTGCTGTAACCAGCAACCAACAGAAAAGTTGGTATCTGGTTTAACTTATAGCGTCTTATGTTTAATCCGTTCAGTTTATTGGTTACCTCATATACAAGGTATTCCTTACGATCGGTATACTTGAACTGGCTTGCCTCGATAACGCCTTCCCTGATCTTATCATCACTGAGAGTATCGGAGAGTACAAGGCTGTCTTTGATCGGCATTCCCATTAACAACTTCAAACCGGAATAACCGTTTTTGATCATGTTGTCTGCCTTCAGTTTTTCTGTTTGAAGGTTTGCCACCTGTACAGTAAGTTTATCAACATCTAATTTTTCTGTAAATCCGTTGTCATACATAACTCCCACATCATGTTTTAATTTTTCCAACCGGCTGATATTTGCATCAA
>JAYSWW010000421.1:0-7509 GCA_043717805.1 Ferruginibacter sp. | reverse complement strand
CGGGCGCCGGGCGGATACCAAGGTATTCTTCTTTGATGAGTTGTTCATTGGTTAAATGTTCATCGGAAACATATCCCCAGTATTCCTGCCTAGTTCTTTTATGCAGTAATTCAGCAAACGCTTCTGCAAGGCGATCGGCCAATGCCTGTAAAATTATTTTATTGTAATCATCGTGATTCTGTTCAAATTTTTTGATATGTTGCTCAATGCCCTGAATGGTTACACTAAATGCACCCAGGTGATCCTGGTAATTCATTTCTGCAGGTGCAATAAAGTCGGCGAGTGAAAGGTTTGGCTGCCCTTCAGCTTTTTTTATTTGTTGCCTGAGGAATTCTAATTTAACGGTTGAAGTTTCATTTTTCACATCAACTGTATCAGCAGATATTTTATTTGCGGGCCAAAAACCTATAACGCCCTGTGCAGTCAGCCATTTTTCAGCTATGATCTTTTTCAACAGTACTTTGGCATCATTGAAAAGTTTGGTTGCTTCAATGCCGATAACAGGATCTGTTAATATCTGCGGGAATTTTCCATGCATTTCCCATGCTATGAAGAAAGGCTGCCAGTCAATATATTCTGATATCTCCTGTAATGAATAATCGTTGAATATTTTTGTACCTGTAAATGAAGGGGCAACCGGGGTGAAATGATCCCAGTCAATTACCGCACCGTTATTTTGTGCATCTTCAAATCTTAAATACTGTTTGGTTGACCTCTTGTTTGCAAAATCCTCTTTTAATTTTTCATATTCTTTTTTAATGCCTTCCAGGAATTCGGGCTTTTGCTCTTTGCTTAACAAGCTACCGGCAACGGTTACACTTCTGCTTGCATCCAATACATGGATCACACCATCATCGTATTGAGGTGCGATCTTTACTGCAGTATGCATGCGTGAAGTTGTAGCACCACCAATCATTAAGGGCAACTTGATACCCCTGCGTTTCATTTCATGTGCCACGTGTACCATCTCATCCAAAGAAGGGGTGATCAGGCCGCTCAATCCAATGATATCCACTTTTTCTTTTACAGCGGTATCCAGTATTTTATCTGTTGAAACCATTACGCCCAGGTCAATGATATCATATCCATTGCAACCAAGCACAACACCAACAATATTTTTTCCTATATCATGCACATCGCCTTTAACTGTTGCCAGCAATATTTTTGCAGCACCGGCTGTTTCTTCGTTTACTGTTCCTGCCGCTATGTGAGCATTTTTTCTGTCTTCTTTTTCCTGTTCAATAAATGGGGTAAGAACGGCAACAGCCTTTTTCATTACTCTTGCGCTTTTCACAACCTGTGGCAAAAACATTTTGCCAGCGCCAAAAAGGTCGCCTACCACATTCATGCCATCCATCAATGGTCCTTCTATCACATCCAGCGGTTTTGGATATTTGATCCTTGCTTCTTCTGTATCTGCGTCAATATAATCTGTTATGCCGTTTACAAGTGAGTGTGTCAATCGTTTTTCTACTGTTTCATTTCTCCAGCTTTCATCTTTAATAATTTCTTTTCCTTTTGCTTTTACTGTTTCTGCAAACTGGATCAGTTTCTCTGTTGCTTCATTGTTATCGTTTTTCCTGTTCAGGATCACATCTTCACACAATTGTTTTAGTGTGGGCTCTATCTCATCATAGATAACGAGCTGCCCGGCATTTACAATGCCCATGTCCATACCCGCTTTAATGGCATAATACAGAAATACACTGTGTATGGCTTCTCTTACATGGTCATTGCCCCTGAAAGAAAATGAAACATTGCTAACACCTCCGCTTACTTTTGTAAGAGGCATTAGTTTTTTTATTTCACGGGTGGCTTCAATGAAGTCTACTGCGTAATTATTGTGTTCTTCTATTCCTGTAGCTATGGCAAAGATGTTTGGATCGAAAATGATCTCTTGCGGATTGAAGCCAACCTGCCTGGTAAGTATTTTATACGCCCTGTGACAAATTTCCACTTTACGGGTTTTGGTATCTGCCTGCCCAGCTTCATCAAAAGCCATTACTATAACAGAAGCGCCATAACTTTTACAAATGATGGCCTGTTCAATGAATTTTGCTTCCCCTTCTTTCATGGAAATGGAATTCACAATACACTTACCCTGTACACATTTCAAACCTGCTTCAATGATCTCAAACTTACTGCTGTCGATCATGATGGGTATCCTGGCAATATCCGGTTCTGCCTGCAATAAGTTTAAGAAAGTGGTCATGGAAGCTACACCTTCCAGTAATGCGTCATCCATGTTTATGTCTAAAACCTGCGCACCATTTTCTACCTGTTGCCTTGCTACGGAAAGGGCTTCTTCATATAGTCCTTCTCTTATGAGGCGTGCAAATTTTTTACTGCCGGTTACGTTTGTACGTTCGCCAACATTTACAAAATTTGTTTCGGGGCGAATGATCAAAGGTTCTAAACCTGCTAATCTTAAATATGGGTTGATTGTGTTCATTTTATTTAGTTATATAAGAACAGTAACCAGGTCAGACGAGGGCGTCAGACCTGATTCTAAAACCGGTAATTCCCTCGGTTTAAACTTAGCTACTTCTTCCGCAATATGTTTGATATGATCGGGAGTTGTGCCGCAGCAACCTCCCACAATATTTACAAAACCTTCTTTGGCCCATTCTTCAATGATATGCGCTGTTTCGTGAGGTTGTTCATCATATTCACCAAATGCATTTGGCAATCCTGCATTGGGGTATGCAGATGTATAACAACTTGCAATGGTTGATAACTCCTCAATGTGTGGCCGCATTTCACTGGCGCCCAATGCACAATTCAAACCGATACTCAATGGGTTTGCGTGCATCACTGAAATGTAAAATGCTTCCAGGGTTTGCCCGCTTAAGGTGCGTCCACTTGCATCGGTGATGGTACCGCTGATCATGATCGGGAGTTCTCTGCCTGTTTCCCGGAAATATTTCTTTATGGCATAGATAGCCGCTTTTGCATTGAGGGTATCAAAGATCGTTTCGATCAATAAAATATCAACACCGCCCTCAACCAATCCTTTTATTTGTTCCAGGTATGCTGTTGCTACTTCATCAAAAGTAACAGCCCGGAAACCTGGGTTGTTTACATCTGGTGACAATGACAATGTTTTATTCAATGGACCTATGGCGCCTGCAACGAAGCGGGGCTTACCGGGATCTTTTTTCGTGTATTCATCAGCGGCACTTCTTGCACATTTTGCAGATGCAATGTTTAATTCATATGCCAGCGATTGCATATCATAATCTGCCTGGGCAATGGTTGTACTGCTGAAAGTGTTTGTTTCAATGATATCTGCGCCGGCTTCGAGGTATTCTTTGTGAATACCGGTGATGATCTGTGGCTGTGTGATGCTCAACAGGTCGTTGTTACCCTTAACATCCGTGTGCCAGTTTTTGAAGCGCTCACCACGGTAATCTCCCTCTTCCAGTTTATGGCGTTGGATCATAGTTCCCATAGCGCCATCGATGATGAGAATGCGTTCTTTTAAAAGTTGTTTTATGTCTTTCATTTGCCGATATTTTTATGCTGTACAAGAGTCCCGAAATTATCGGGATGTTTCATGCATCCAGCTAATAAAACTGAAAAGCGGTATATAGCCGACTCAATAAAAAATAAAACTTAAACGATTTTCAAATCCCGGGAGTATGATGGAGATGTATTTCGTTTATTAGTTCAATTTTTTATAAAACGCCGGGGTTGAACAATAAACAAATCCGCCCCGAACGAGCACAAAGCTATAAAAACAAAGCCGAAACACAAAATGTTTCGGCTTTAATCGCAGTTAATTTAACCGCTTCTTAAGTTCAATGTTTTGTTACATGAAATACCCTGGAAATATTGAATCCGATACGGATATAGCCGTCTTTCCATTTATCGTCGGTATCTGTTATCAATGATTTTTCTGTCATGCCATTTGAATTGGTTAAATGTAATTGGAAAACATGGCCGCCGGTTTCTATATCTACACCCAACGACAGGCTGTTGAATCTTTTTTGTGCTTTGCTTTCGGGTACCTGGTAATAGTATTCAGCATTGATACTAACCCTTTTTGAAACTTTCAAACGGCCGCCAATACCAACGGCGAATGTATTCTTCCTCTTTTTTCCATATTGAAGATTGTTCTTGTTTTTTGTATACACATTGATGCTGTCTAACCTGTTGTGATGGAAAACAAATGTTGGCATAACCTGTAAAGAGAACCTTTCGGAAAATTTGCG
Organism: Ferruginibacter sp.; assembly: GCA_043717805.1. Lineage (GTDB taxonomy): Bacteria > Bacteroidota > Bacteroidia > Chitinophagales > Chitinophagaceae > Ferruginibacter. The sequence continues at coordinate 3,295 of JAYSWW010000421.1, read as the reverse complement.
GCCAATGATGAATTGTTCAACATAGCTTGTTCTGTCGCCAAAGCCCACAAGGATCCTGTTGCCGGAACTGTCTTTTCTTGCCAGTTCTGTTCGCACAGCCATGGTGGATAAAAAAGAGACAGTTACAGGCATATTTACAACACCGGTTGATTGGCGCAATAATTTTATCTTAAAAAATGCATCATAGGTTTTTTGCCAGGTACTGTGACCTGCTCCGATCATAAATTTTTTTGTTATTCCATAATCAAAACCCAGGCGCATGGAAGCAATATCAAGTCCAAAAAAATCATATAATCCCTTGTTAAGTGGCGCAAAGCGGTGCAATATTCTAACATCCAAAACCCCTTTACCGATATTTTCAACAGAATGCCCTGAAATTAACCGGGTAGATTTAAAAGTTGCAAACGTATAGTTTGTCTTTTTAGGTTCCTGTTTTTCCAGCATCGTAATAAGATCTGTACTATCCTGTGCAAATATTTTTGCAGCCGTAAAAAGCAAGAGAATGATTGGTTTGATTGCTTTCATGATCAGTAGTTATGAATTTGGATATATTTTTCATTTTTGTTTACCTCTGCCCAACCCCTCTTCCTTCCGAAACAATCCGGACTCTTCGACAAAAGAGAGGGGCAAGACTCTCTACCAGTAAGAGGTATAAGATAATTGCCAGTCTTTATTACCTGAATATTATTTACAATTTTTGATCGTAAACACATGATACAACAACATCAACAGTTTCAGCGATATTGTCTTTTACAATTTTTGGTATGCTGATCTTATAATCAGCCAGTTTGATATTAAATTTTGATGTTGCAGTTATCATTCCCGACTTTACTATCATTGTTCCTGTTGCTGTTGTTTTATTCGTGATGCCATGTAAAGCAAGATCACCACTTACCTCAACCATATAATTACCATCAGTTGTAAAATTCACTTTTGAAAAGTCATTGATCTTTCCTTTAAATGTGGCTTTGGGATATTTATCACTTTCCAAATAGTTTTCATTGAAATGTTCCTCCATCAGGATTTTTTTAAAATGAAAGCTCTTCACCGGCACCGAAAATTGTATTTCTCCAGTTGATATTACCAATACGCTCATTACCTGGTTGCTTGTGGCACTGATATTTTCAACGGAAGCTTTTGAAAAAAAAGAAACAGCCCCGTTCTTTGTATATACTTTTTGTGCTGTAAGAGAAAGACAGCATGTTATGAATACAATTACAATAATGATGAACCTGGAATGCATGTAAATTTTATTTTATTAAGAAACACCTTGTTAAATATACATCTCCTTTGATCCCAAGGTCTTCATCCCCTTGCCCGATACCACTGCAGATCCCCTTTATGTTTACCATTGTATTTATATTTACTTCACCGGGGTCTTCTTCCATGGTGCAGTTTACAGAAGCGCCGCCGGTATTGGTCTTTAATAGAATAACCTTTTGCTTATCCTGGTTAAGAGAAATGGCCGTTACTTCACCGCTTACCTGTAAAATCTTACCTGAAAATTTATTTAATGCAGCCGTTGAATCGGTATTGAACAGTTCATACAGTTTTGTTGCATTTGCTTTTACTGCATTGCTGTTCCTGAAATCTACCGGCCCTTTATTGAACAAATAATAGCCAAAAACTGCTGCAAACAATGTAACCAATATTAATAAAATAAGGATATTTTTTAGTTTCCTGTTCATTGAAAGGGTTTAAAATGACTGCTTCACTTTTACAAGACGTAATCTTAACTGATAGGGTTGTTTTTTTATGAAATATTTTGACATAGCCATTATTAAGTATCCATGCCAAGCTTGTTCTCAGTACCAAAATAATAAAATAAAGGGAAAAAGGTAAATAGTGTAATGCCATATTGTGTTTCAAAAACGGATTCATTCAGGCAATAAGCTATTAGTAAAAAGCCAATGATCATTGTTTCCATGTTTTTTTTCCGGAGTGCCAATCGTATGATCGCAGAGCATATTAAAATAAAAATAAGAAGGCCTGGCAAACCAGACCGTAAAAGAGATTCAAGGAACTGGTTATGTGTATTGTAACCGAGGTAACCTTTGTCTGAAGAGTTTCCGTCGCCTATGTACATGTGGGCGCTGATGTACTTTTTGTCGAGCAATGGCTGGGCTTTATCCGAAACACCGGTCAGCCAGGCATGTTGCTCATTCAATATTTCTTTTACAAAACGTATTTCGAGTAAGCGAAACTGCAATCCGTTAAAATAGATCCCAGGATCAAATTTTTGTTGTTGAATGAGGCTGATGTTTCCGGACCTTATCTCATTGAACCGTTTGCTTATTTTGTTTTTCGTGAAAAGTATAAGCAAGATCAATATGAGTCCTGATAACAATGAAACCAACATGATGAACCGGGAACCTGGTTTTGCTTTCAATACGTTGATGCCATAGTAAATTAAAACACCTATAGAAAAGATGATCACTAATTTAGACGAAAGCAGCATTATGCCGCAAATGAAATAAGTGAGCAGGAAAAAGTGGAGCAACTTATTATGGAAAAAAATGCCAGCCCTTGCTTTTTCCAACAGGTAAACAAAACCCGCAAATAAAAAGATTGATACCTGCACGGCATGTTGTTTGAACGGGCTTACCAATTGGTGATAAAAGAAAACATCTGTTTGAGCAGCAAGAAAAAAATATTTATGCAAAGCAACCAGTTGACAGTAAAGTAAAACAACCGTAAGGATCCATATATACCAACTCATCAGTTTTTCACGAACCTTACTGTCAATGTAATTGTTGCAGCAAAGCGTTAAAGGAACAAGAACGATTGCGGTTTTCATTTGCAAATGTGCTGTACTTTCTCTGAAGGAGGTTGTGAATAAAAGACCAGCAGCCTGTAATACAAAGAACAGACAGCATGTTATAAGAAAGCTGTTCTTTAAATTGATATTGAACCAAAAGCCCGAGTCAATTTTATTTTTAAGCAATCCTGTGATCAATATCAGACCGATCGCAATACTGCTTATTGCCCTGAAACAACAGATCGTGCTTACAAAAAAAAGAATGAACCATAAATATAAAAGCTCATCCGTTTTTTTTGATGTATTCATTTTCTGTTTATTGGGAAAACCTGTTGATCTATGTATCCAATCGCAGTTCAGCATTTGCTTTCATTCGCCTCCGGAGATACCTATACAATGATATGATATATCCAATTGCAAAACCGCCAATAATACCCAACAGCAATAATTTTAATAACTTGGGCGAGACCGGTTTTTCAAATTTTTCGAATTTGTGCAGAACCTGAACCGCATTTGTAAATTTGAGCTCATCCTGGA
>JAYSWW010000043.1:0-5817 GCA_043717805.1 Ferruginibacter sp. | reverse complement strand
CGATAAAGTATTCGCAGGATTGCCATCAAAAAAAGTCGTTGTTCCGGTTGTAGAAGCCGTTAAAACATCGGTTGCCAGTGCACCAGAAAATGTTGCTGCATCCCAGGTAAGTGCATTGGTTGTATAACCTGGGTTGAGAGCCAATAACCTTGCCTGGAATTTGCTTTGGAAAGCTGCTCCCATAGCCGATGGCAATGTTCCGTTGAATACATCTTTGTCTGCTGATGCAACAAAAACTGTATTAATAGCCGGCCTTCCCATCTGGTCGCCACCCTGGTAATAAACAGTAGCAGCAACATCATCGTCTTTTTTGCAGGCACCTAAGAACAATGCACTGCCGATCAGCATAGCTGAAAATAATTTTATATTCTTTTTCATTTTATTTTTTTTAAGGGATAATTAAATTTTCTTTTTTGTTTCTACCCATACATTCACTTTGCCACCGGTAACGGTACCCAATAGGGTTTTGGGAACTTCCACAACCAACCCCATTACATTGGTGCCGGCAAATGTATCAGATGCAAAACCCGGCCCCGATCCTGCGGGAAGGAATCCGGTTGCAGTTCCGGCAATGATGGCTTTGTACTGATTCAGGTCAAAGAAGAACGGATCATCCCTTGGGCCTGCAAAAACTTTGATACCAGTAGAACCTGTTCCAATTTCGGGTGTTGTTGAGCCATAAGCTGTAACGGCAACTTCTGCTGTAACGGATCCTTCCAGTTTACTTCTGAAACTTGTTTCAGATGGAGCTGTAGGGCCATAAATTTTCATTTTGTTTGTTCCTGCATCATAAATTGCCTGGATGACCAGGTCTTCAACGGCATCCCCGTTTTTATCGATGTTGAATTCGATCAGGGTATTGGGATCAAATTTTAACCCTGCAGTTACAGCCGGAGATTTTAAGCCCTGTGTATTGGCTACAAATACCAGGTTGTTGGGATCCTGTGCCCGGAAAACATACAGGTCGGTTACATCCGTTGTTTGATTTGATACGGCCGGTGCATCTATGTGATCTGCTGCATAAATGATCCCACCTGTAACAATGGCTGAAGCTATTAAGCCTGTCAGCAAGATTTTTTTACTTTTCATTGTTGAGATTTTTTGTTTGATAATTTGATTGCCTTGGTTAAAAAGCGTTTGCAGGATCATGTACGGTGAAACAAAGTATTTAGTTTTTTTAAATCAATATTTTCTTAAACCGTCGCATGCATTACATTCTTTTGGGTTGCCAACCCTTATTAATTATATTTGGCAGGAAAATATTTAACTATTCAAAAATTTATCTGATCAGCATATGGCGCATTGGCTCATTAAATCCGAACCTTCAGTTTACAGCTGGGATCAGTTTGTAAAAGAGAAACAAACTTATTGGAATGGCGTACGTAATTACGCTGCACGCATACACCTGAGAGCCATGAAAACCGGAGAGGAGGTTTTTTTTTATCACAGCAATGAAGGCATGGAGATCGTTGGCACGGCAAAAGTTATCAAAGAAGCTTACCAGGATCCAACCACAGATGATACAAAATGGGTGGCCGTTGATTTTAAAGCTTGCAAAAAATTAAAAAAACCTGTTTCACTTCTTCAGATGAAAGCTGAGAAGCGCCTGGCAAATATGGCGCTCATCCGCATCAGCCGGCTTTCTGTTTCACCGGTAACCGATGATGAATGGGATATTATCATGCAAATGGGCGGGGAAAAATAAAGTGAACCATTCTTCTTTATCATTCGTATATATGTTTAAAATAAATCTTGAAGAATATTATCATTGCATTTGGATTGCTTGTATGTTATTGCTCTTGCAGCCATAAAAATAAACCGGTAACAGACCGGTTTTTTATTGACAGCCTTCTTAATAATTATACTGAATCAGCATTACAGAAATCAAACAGGCTGAACCAGATATTCTGGAAAGAAAAGAACGATAAAGCAATCTCAGGTTATACAGAAATGCAGCAATACGCAGGAACCCTTTCAGCCAGGTTTTATTTATACGGAGATATCAGGGACCTGAAAAATGCAGACAGTATCATACAAAAACTCAATTTTATTTTCAAAGAAAGTGATGCAGGACTGTTAAGAACAATGTCTGGTCATGCCATTACAGAACACAGGTTCAAAGACGCATATGATTGTGTTCAAAAAGCATTGGCTTTGGGCAGTGAGCGATATATTTCTGAATTATTGAACTTTGATGCAGCTTTTGAACTGGGGCAGATTCCTTTGTCAGGTGAGATTCTTAAAAGGCTTAAGAGTTCCAATGAATATGGTTATTTTTTCAGGCTTTCAAAATATGAACATTTTAAAGGCGACCTGGATAGTTCCATTGCTGCCATGAAAAAAGCTGCAATGCTTGCAGGAAACAATACTGCACTTTTACAAACAGCCATTTCCAATACGGCCGACCTTTATTTGCATGCGGCTGATGCCGGGAATGCAAATGAAAATTATATGCAAAGCATCAGGTTAGATGCTTCTGATCTGCATAGTATCATGGGAATAGGCTGGCTGGCATTGGTTCATGATAAAAATGATACCCTTGCAGAAAAAATTTTCAAATTTGTTCAAACAAAATCAAAATCACCTGATGTATTATTGAAACTGGCACAGGTGGCAGAACATCGCAACGACAGTGTTTCTGAGAAAAAATATTTACAGCAATTTGTTGCTCTTGTTTCTGATTCCGTTTATGGTAATATGTACAACAAATATCTGATCGATCTGTATAGTAATTTCTTGCAGGAACCGGGAAAAGCAGTTGCCATTGCCGAAAAGGAAATAAAAAACAGGGCAACTCCGCAAACCTACAGTTGGTATGTATGGAGCCTTTTTAAAAACAATCAACAGGAAAAAGCGATCACTTATTATGACAAATATGTTTCCGGCAAGCCACTCGAAGGATTGGAACTTTATTACATGGGTAAAATGATGAAAGCACTGAATAAAGGTTACAATGCAACACAATATTTTAAAGCAGCCTATAAAAATCGCTATGATCTGAGCCCGGCAAAACAAAAAGACCTGGAAGGTCTCATGAATGATTGAACATAGTTTGATTGAAACCTGGTTATAAATAAAGAAAAAATCTTCAAGAAAATACATTTCAACTTTCTTTAAAAAATATTCAGTTCTTAAAAGAATGCTTCAGCATTAAAAGAATATTCTCTGTACTGTCCAGAAGGCTGCAATTGCCGTAATGATAATAGATATAGGAATCACAACAATTTTTCTATAGACTGGTTTGTCTCCCAGCCATTTCCCGACCAGGAAAAATGCAGCAAGTATAATGGTAAGTTGACCGAGTTCAACGCCCACATTAAACATAACCAATGAACCCAGGTAAGAAGTTTTTGGCAATCCCATCTGTTGTAAAGCTCCGGCAAAGCCCATTCCATGAACCAGGCCAAAAAGAAAAACAACCCCGATCCTTGATGCTTTTAAAGTTGGAGAAAAAATATTTTCAAGTGCCACATACATAATGGACAAAGCGATCAATGGCTCAACTACCTGTGATGATGGTTTTATAACATTATACATTGCCAGTCCAAGGGTTACAGAATGGGCGATCGTAAAAGCAAGCGATTGCCACATGATGGGTTTTAACCTGGGGCTGAGCAGGAATAGACTTAGAATAAATAAAATGTGATCAAATCCTAAGGGAAGTATATGTTCAAATCCCAATTTCAGGTACAGGATGGCAGCATCGCCTTTAGACATATTCTCCAGGTCCAGCACTAGATCATGGGCATATAAAATATTGCAGCTTACGATACCCAATAGCAGTAAAGCCATGGTCTTTTTTATGATCGTCTTTTGATGCCCCATGGAATTTTTGACTTACTTACGAAATTTAATGGTTACAGGTTGCTCCCTTTTATTAGTTTCTGCTGTTTGCAAAATGAAATAAAGTTTATTGTCGTTTGTATTTCATTTAACATTTGATCGCGGTTACTTTATTTATGTAAAATGTATCAACATGCATCTAATAACATAAACTACCTGGTATGAACCCAAAACAATTATTAACCGCAATCTTTTTACTTTCTGTTTTTATTTCCTGCAACAAGTCTGGAAAAGAAAATGAAGTTGCTAAAACAGAATTCATGCAGCAGGAAGCAGGATCACAGGATCAAAACGAACAACAGGTTCAGGGCTTGATTCAAACAGAGGCCACAGATTCATCTGCAACACTTCCCCCGGTAATGAAACAACACGCCGATCCCGACTGGGATAAAAAGATCATTAAAACAGCAACTTTAAAACTGGAAGTGCCTGATTTTAAGAAATACAATGAAAAGGTTAGAAATACCATTAAGCAATATGGAGGATACATTGCACAGGAAGATCAAAACCTGACAGAAGAAAAATCTGAAAATACTCTTTCTATAAAAGTTCCTGTTGCACAATTTGAAACTATGATGAATCAGTTGCCTTGTAGTGATGTAAAGGTTTTGGAAAGAAAAATAATTACGGATGATGTTACAGGTGAAGTGGTTGATATCAGATCAAGGCTGGAGGCAAAGAAACAAATGCGTTTGAAATACCTTGATTTTTTAAAACAATCAAAAAACATGGAAGAAGTTTTGCAGGTACAAAAGGAGATCAATGAGATCCAGGAACAGATTGAATCTGCAACCGGCCGGGTAAATTATCTTACAAAGCAGGCTGCTTACAGTACCATCAACCTTTGTTTTTTTCAACCAATGCCCGGTTTTATACCCGACGGTAACAAGCCTGCATTTTTTACAAGGCTAGCAGATGCATTCAGATCCGGAGTGGATTGGTTTGCAGACTTATTTATCGGATTGATTTTCATGTGGCCATTCTTTGTCATTGCTATTATTATATTGATCCTTTGGAAAAGATACAGGGCTGTTAAACCCATTCGACAGAATGTGTAAGTTTGTGGTATGAATAAAAAGCATATTGTTGTTTTATCCGGAGCAGGTATCAGTGCTGAAAGTGGGTTGAAAACATTCAGGGACAGCGATGGTTTGTGGATGGGTTATAACATTGAGGATGTAGCAACGCCCCGGGCATTTAATAGAAACCCTCAATTGGTGCTGGATTTTTATAACATGCGAAGAAAAGACGTGGCTGCAGCAAAACCAAATGCAGCACATACCGGTTTGGCTGAACTGGAAAAAAATTTTGACGTAACGATCGTTACACAAAATATCGATGACCTTCATGAAAGAGCGGGTTCAACCAATGTGTTGCATTTGCATGGAGAGATATTTAAAATGAGAAGTGTTGATGATGAACATTTGATTTCAACGATCAGCGGTGATATTAATCTGGGAGATACTGCAGCAGATGGCTCACAACTTCGTCCGCATATTGTTTGGTTTGAAGAAGCTGTTCCTATGATCACGGAAGCTGCTGCAGTAATGGCCAGGGCTGATATTTTCATCCTGGTTGGCACTTCCCTGCAGGTTTACCCGGCAGCGGGATTGATAGATTGTGTTCATCCAGCTGTTCCAAAATATATCATTGATAAAAAGATACCGCCTGTGAACAGATATGAAAACATTATAGCAATAGAAAGGTCAGCAACAGAAGGAGTGGGAGAGTTGTTTAAAATTTTAAATGGTTAATTGTAAAGACTCAAAGCAGCAATTTGGTTTTATCAAATAAAATTTTATGCCCATAAGTCTCTGCTTTTAAAAAAAAATCACATGCTGGTTCTTGTCTCCACGAATTCAATTCCATGCTTCTTTAATTCAGCTAAAACAGGTTCATAAATTTCCTTTACAACCGGAATGTGAAGACCGGTCATGTTGATCTTACCTGTCAAAATTAATTTTGCTGCAATGC
>JAYSWW010000420.1:0-2938 GCA_043717805.1 Ferruginibacter sp. | reverse complement strand
AAGGAATGTATTGAACAAAAACAATTGCGGTGAGGTAGTTAACTCACAGGATCCGAAGGATATTGCTGAAAAAGCCATTCGGCTCTTAAAAAATCCTGCACAATTAAATGAATACACAAAAAATGCAAGGAAAGCTATCCTCTTAAATCATAATTTTGAAAATGCATTGAAAGCGCTGGAGACTTTCTATTACGATCAAAAAAAATGAAATTACTTTTTGATACAGCCTTATTCTTTGAGAAATTAATGAAAGGGGAGGTGCGCAATGCTCACAGGTTGCTTGAAAAAGCTGATCATGCAGACAAAAACGGGATTGCTGTTTTTAAGAATGAAGCATTCTTAAAGCTGGTAAAACAGGTTTATGAGAACAGTCATTACTATAGGGATATTTTAATGGCACATGGATATGCCGTCAATGATTTTAAAGACATTTCAGATATAAAAAAATTTCCGCCTCTTACAAAAGATAATATCAAAACATTCAGGGAAAAAATATTATCTGTAAATATTCCGGCTTCCGATTGTATTACCAGGAATTCAGGTGGTACAACGGGTGAACCCATCAAAATTGAAATAGACAAGCAGGCCAGGATCAATGATCTTTATTTTTATTATCGTGGAATGAACTGGATGGGTTATTCGCCGGGTCAGCCAATGGTGAAATTTTTTGGTGGAAGCCTTGGCGGGAACAATTCTCCTACTTTAAAGAATAAAATAAAAAAATGGGTCTCAAATGAATTGTTCATGCCGGCTTTTAGTTTGCAAAAAGACAATGCCATTCAATACCTGGATACCATTAAAGCAAAAGGGAAGACACATATCCAGGGGTATGTTTCAAGTATATATACCCTGGCCACTTATGCAAAAGAATTCAATTACAAGGGTTTGCAAATACAGGGTGCTTTTACAACAGCCGAACAATTACCTTTAGACCAGGCAGCTTTCATCAGCGAAGTTTTTAAATGCGAGGTAAAAGGTTTTTTTGGTTGTGCTGAAGTGAATTGCCTGGGCTTTCAGAAAAAAATGGGCGGCCCCTATATTGTTCCGGATGAGATAGTACAGCTTGAAACCGTCAGGCATCCTGAAACAGGAATGGATAATAGTTTCCTGGTAACTTCTTTATACAATTACCGTACACCTTTGATCCGTTACCTGAATGGCGATACGGGGAAATTGAGGCAGGGGGAAAAATATACAGAGATCGATGAACTCAGCGGGCGTTCGGCAGATATGTTCATCAAAAAAGACGGCAGCTATATATCTTCCATACTGGCAACGCAAACCATGCAGATCACCGGGCTTACTGAAAAAATAAAACGGTATCAGCTGTTACAGGAAAAGTTGGATGAAATTATTTTCCGCTATGAACCGTTTTCAATTAACCTTACTGATAAGGAAAAAACACATCTTATAAATGCATTTCAGAAAAGACTGGGAGAAGAATTTCACATTCATTTGATCAATACCACTGATTTTATAAAATCAGGATCGGGTAAACACAGGTTGATGATTAATAATATTAAGTAAAAGCTGATGTTGAAAAAGCACTTTGATATAAAATGAAATGCTTAGCTTATCGTTTTTTACCCCCCTCTCCTTTGGAGAGGGTCGGGGTGAGGTCCAACAATAATATTTAAAAATGTTAATTACAGAAAAAATAGTAAAACACTACGGATGGCTGGTAACATATACCAAATTCTGGATCAGGGAATTTAAAACGATGACGCCCATGCCTGTGATGGCCAGGCTTGAAATGTGGAGCAGGGGTTTTTTCAGCGCTGCATGGTATCGCTATGAATTTTACCTGGAAAAAAACAAGCCGTCAGATTATGTTTCCGATTACCAGGAAAATTTAATTGCATCTAAAATAAATAAAAAGATCGTTTCAATTTATGTGGATGACAAAGTGATCTTCCCTTTATTCTTTAAGAACTTTTGCCCGGTGGTTGAAAATTTTGGTTTCATCAATAATAAAAAAATTGTGCCACAATCTGCAGAGGTTGTTTTTAATACATTTGATGATGTGTGGGATTATATTAAAACAACTGCAGACATAATTATTAAGCCAATCGGCGGGTCAAGAGGTGGTAAAGTGAATGTTTTTAAAAATTCGGAAGATCCGCAACAGGTATTCATCAATGGTAATTTAAAAGACAAGGAAACGTTTAAGCAATATGCTGCTGAACTTGATTTTAATATCATTTGCCCGATGGTTTACCAGGCAGATTATTCAAAAAGGTTTTATCCCTCCACTACAAATACCATCCGGTTACTTACTATGATCGATCCGGAAACCAATAAAGCATTTATTGCGCATGCTGTTCAGCGTATCGGTACCAAACATTCTTTCCCGGTAGATAATTTTGCTGTTGGTGGAATTACAGTTGACATCGATATTGAAAAAGGTGTATTGGGTGGCGGATCTTACATCATTCCTACTGAAAGCCAAAAAGTATGGTTTACACATCATCCTGAAACCAATGAAGTCATTGCAGGTTCAGTCATTCCAAACTGGGAAAAAATAAAAGCAACTATGCTGGATGTGGCCAATTCAGTTTCATTTCTAAAGATCATCGGCTGGGACCTGATCATTGTTGACAATGAAAAAGGTTTTGTTTTACTGGAAGGAAACAATGGCCCGTGCTTTAAAGTACACCAGTTGCACGGAGGTTTTAAAAAGAATCCGCAGATAAAAAAATTCATGAAATTTCATAAAGTAATATAATGGGCGCTTTTTTGTTGGTTAAAAAAGGCAATGAGGATGTAACACCCGGCCCGGCTTTGAAAGTATTTGAAACGATGGGTTTGCAATCACCCCGCGAATTTGTCATTGCTGACTGGCAATGCTGGAGCTGGAAAAAGATAAGGTCTGACGAAGACCATTTTATTTTAGACGGTAAAGCAATGTTAATTTGTGCAGGAACCCCTGTTTATAAAG
>JAYSWW010000419.1:0-2946 GCA_043717805.1 Ferruginibacter sp. | reverse complement strand
CCCCAATAATAATATTTTAACACTTCGGGATAATTTCATATTTCGAAAGTGAATTTATTATTAATATTAGTTTAGTTATGAATAATTGCAGATTACATTATTATATAAAACCTATCGTCACAGATAAGCATTAAATTTCAGAAATTTGTAAGTAACTTTAGAGTACCAGTTCAGTATTAAATCTTTAAGAAGTAAACTGTAAATATATCAACAGCCCTGCAGCAAACGTCATAATAATCAATGCAGCAATACCCAGGATATTGGCTATCCTGCCGTTGACAAATCTGCCCATTATCTTTTTGTTGTTAGAAATGTGCAGGATGATTGCAATTAAAACCGGGGCAGTTATTCCATATAGAATTGCTGTGTAGATCAAAGCTTTGATCGGTGAAATACCAATGTAATTCAAACTAAGCCCCAGAATGAGAGAAATGGCTATGATGACATAAAAGCCTTTTGCCTCATGGAATTTTTTATCGAGGCCTTGCTCCCAACCAAAAGTTTCAGAAAAGATGTAAGAAAGTGAACCACTTAATACAGGAATGGCAATCAGGCCGGTACCTATTACGCCAATGGCAAAAAGTAAATAAGCCATTTCCCCTGCCAGTGGTTTTAATGCCATGGCAGCCTGTTCTACCGTATCAATCTGGTGAACCCCGCTTTTGAATAAAACAGTTCCTGTTGTAAGAATAATAAAATACATTACAAAAGCAGAAAAAGTCATTCCAAAATCAACATCCTGTTTCATTTCATGAATTATTTTCTTGTTCACAACGAGGTGAGTTTTCTTATTTTTCATTTCCTCCACTTCAACTGAAGCTTGCCAGAAAAAAAGATAAGGTGAAATTGTTGTACCCAGAATTCCAACAAGAATGGCGATAAAACTTTTGTCAAACTTTATGGTTGGAATAAAAGTCGAACTCAGTATTTCTTTAAAGTCCTGTTTATATAAAAAGGGAACAATAAAATAAACCAACATAACGATGCATAAATATTTAAGTGTAGCCGCAATTTTCTGATAAGGCAAATAAATGATCAACCCCAATAATAAAAGTGTAAAAAAAATACTGAAAAAAGTCCGGTCAATAGAAGGAATCAATAAATTACCAATAGCACCCATTCCTGCAATGTCTGCACCGATATTCAATACAATGGCAGGAAAACTAAACAATAGCATCAGGTATAAAACAGGTTTTGGATAATGTTTTTTAAGGGTTCCCGTTAAACCAGAAGAAGTGACCAGGCCAATTCTTGCACACATTTGCTGAATTGCTGCCATTAACGGAAAGGCAACAATGGAAGTCCACAGGGTTGAAAGGCCATAGGCAGCGCCGGCTTGTGAATAGGTTGCTATACCTGAAGGATCGTCATCGCTTGCACCAGTTACAAGCCCCGGTCCTATTACATTCCAAAACCGGGAAAACCTGTTCGGTTTTTTTCTGTTAGTCATTCTTTAATTATGCTTAAAACAATGGTAAAAAGAAAATAAAATATTTATAACGAAAAGTAAATTTATACTAATAAATCAGGTTATAAATAAACCGATGAAAACAAATATGAATTTTTGAAAAATTATGAAGGATTTCAGGGCCCGGATCTATGATCACACTTGATTTAAATTATGATCACTCTGAATCTTTGGATTTATTTTACTGAAAATTTTCTGCAAAACAAATGCTAGGGCCGGAAGTATCATGGCGGCTGTAAAAGCCAGCAAAACAGAATTTACAGAAACAGCATAAACGCCTACTGCAGCATATACAATGGCAATCCCCAGGTTTGATAATGAACTTGCCCACATAAATGAAACGAAATTCATTTTGCTGATCCCTGCAAAAAAAACACTTGCTTCTGCAAGTACCGGAACCGGGCGAGCGATGATAAGAGCCCACTTTCCTGCCGACTGAAAAAACTTTTCCATCATTGACTTTGTTTCTTCATCAAGCCATCTCATGGCATTTCCTGAACGTTTACCAAGCCAATAACCCAACAGACATCCCAGTACCATGCCAGTGAATGAAACCAGTACTGCATAATAAAATCCTAATAAAAAACCGGCACCGATACTGATCACACTTGAAGGGACAGGCAATATGATATCTGCAACCAGTAAAAGGCATAACAGCAAGGCAATATAAACAGGATGTTGCCCGGGTGCTTTTAAGAGTTCCCCGGTCCAGCTATCAATATAACTATGAAAGAAAAAAAAAGGTACCAGGATAAGGGTTAATACAAGCAGCATTAATAAAACAGAATTTCGTATAACCCGTCCCGGCATATTGTTAATTTATTAAAACTGGCAAAATAAAGCAACTATACTTTACCGCTTTGGGTGAATCATTTTCTTTGAAGATTTGCTTCATTTTTCGTGCTCTCATGTCCCTGGTGCGCCGGTATAGCTGCAGAAGGCGTTTTTGACAAATACACTGCAAACAATGAATTTGAAACGCCTGTTCCGGTATTGGGTCTTAAAGGCAATGGATTCTCTGCCTCTATCCCTCCATAAATATACCCGATCAACTGACGGGCGCCATTGGAAAATTCGGAAAGCTTGATGACTCCGTTTGGATAAGCTTTTCCTTGTGCAAGCAGATCCTGGTTCCAGATAAACCTTATACTTGAGCCCAACAAACGGTTGCCTGGGATCGGGCTGGTATGAATATACTCCTTATAATTGCCATCAGCAGTTTCAAGAAAAGTAGAAATGTCGGCTACAAACGGGAATCCATCATTTCGCCCTTGACCGGTAACAGTATCGTAAGCGGCCTTTTGCGAAGCTGTCTGGAAATAATAATAATGTCCAATGCCTCCAAAAAAACTATGATAAACTGTTGGGCCGGCTTTACTGTCATAAATAGAAATTACAGGGCATTCATACTGACTGAATTTCTGGTTACCGGTTGTATCTACATTTGGCGTTGAAGGATTGTTTATATATACCGGGTA
>JAYSWW010000418.1:0-2951 GCA_043717805.1 Ferruginibacter sp. | reverse complement strand
CTGGCTGGATGTGAATAATATTTTAAATAATAAATATGAACGCTGGCACAATTACCAGGTATATGGTTTAAATTTATTGGGTGGAATCAGATATGATTTCTAAAAGTAACTTTCTATATGGAAGAATTGGTATCACAGTATTTATTTAAAAATAAACAATGTCCCTTGCCTTCATTGGGGGTATTAAATATTATTGACGGCAATGCCATTGCTATCTACCGGGAAGGGAAAATATCTGCTCCCGTGACTTGTATAAAATTACTTGATACAGCATTGCCGCCTGATGATTTCATTGAGTATATCGCATGGAAAAAAAGTATCAACACAGCAGAAGCAAATGAGCTGTTGAACCAATATTGTAACAGTTTAAAAAACCTGGATGCTTACAGCGAGAAAAAATTACCCGATGCCGGGAAATTCTTTGTGAATGCAGAAGGAAACCTTGTTTTTAAATCAATCGAAATACCTTTAGATTTTCATGCTGAAGTTACAGCTGAAAGGGTCATACATCCTGCATCTTCACACAACATGGTTGTCGGTGACAAGGAAACGACCAATACTGAAATGGCTGCTTATTATTCAGATATTGATTCAAAATCAAATGACAGGTGGTGGATACCCGCTGCATGCCTTGCCGTTATTGCCGCTGTTTCATTGTTCTTCTATTTTAATGATCATCAATCAGACCTCAACTTTGGGAATATTCAAAAAACAGAGAGTTTGCCTGATGTTAAAACTTACCACGTTGTTGAATAACGGCAAAAAATGATTTTCTTTGCAGCCATAACAACTGTTGCATGATTCACTATACACATTGTCCTGTTTGTAAAAACACTTCCATTCAATCTGCATTTTCTGCAAAAGACCATACGGTTTCAAAACTGATGTTTGTTGTTTATAAATGCAATGATTGTGAAGCTTTGTTTACACAAGACATACCTTCTCAGGATGCTATTGCTGCATATTATGCATCTGAAAATTATATTTCACACAGCGATACGCAAAAGGGATTTATCAATAAGCTTTATCATTTGATCCGAAAAAGAACGTTGAATTCCAAGAAAAAACTCATCAGTTCAGAAACCGGGATGAAATCGGGCAATATACTCGATGTTGGATGCGGTACGGGTGCATTTTTAAATACAATGCAACAGGCAGACTGGAAAGCCACCGGGTTGGAACCTGATGAAGCAACAAGGCTGAAAGCAAAGTTGCTTCATCACATTGAAGTTCTTCCTTCAAATGAAATTTATAAACTTCCTGCTGTAACTTATGACGCAATAACACTTTGGCATGTACTTGAACATGTACATGAGTTGCATGAATACACAGAACAATTGAAAAACATTTTAAATGTATCAGGAAAACTATTTATTGCAGTTCCCAATTATACTTCATATGATTCAAAATTTTACAAAGAAAACTGGGCAGCTTACGATGTACCACGTCACTTATATCATTTTTCTCCTAAAAGCATGAATATATTGATGGAAATGCATGGACTAAAAGTTGAAAAAAAAATCCCGATGTGGTTTGATGCTTTTTATGTTAGCATGCTCAGTGAGCAATATAAAAATGGGAATGGGAATATCATGAATGCAATTTTTACAGGATTGCTATCAAATTTTAAAACTGTTTTTAATAAAGAAAAATGCAGTTCTGTTATTTACATCGTTTCTAAAACCGGGTAACTTCATTCAAGTTGTCAGCCCGGATATGTTATTCAGAAAAATATTTAGTTATCAATTCAGCTTTACATCAAATAACTTTGGCCACCTCTTGCCGGTAATCAGCAACGTATTTGTAGTGCTGTCATAAGCAATTCCGTTTAATACATCCGTTCTGGGAAACCTTTCATTGTTCTGAAGCAAATTTGAAAAATTCATTTTGCCAACCACATGCCCGCTTTCAGGATCAATTTTAATAATATTGTCTGTCAGGTAAACATTTGCATAAACAAACCCATTGATAAATTCAAGCTCATTGATACTATCAATTGGGCCTGTATTATCCACTACAGCAATGGTACTCTTAACTTTAAAATCATCGGGATTTACAAAATATAGATTTGAGCTGCCGTCACTTATGATAAGTTCTGTACCATTGTTGGTAATTCCCCAACCCTGGTAAGGCCATTTAAAAGTAGTGGCCGGCTTTTCAATATTATTAATGTCGTATACATAAACAATGTTATTTTCCCAGGTAAGCTGGTAGATCCTGTTTTTAAAGATATTAATGCCTTCTCCAAAGATCTTGCTACTTCCCATCAGGTGTTTTTTCTCAACAACGCCTGTTTTCCAATCAGTTATGCGTAAGGATGAGGTTTCATAATCTCCTGTTCCTTCATATAACCTGCCGTTAAACAATTGTAAGCCCTGGGTATAGGCGCTTGTATCATGCGGATGCTGTGCAAGTATGGAATATGTTATATTTTTGGGTGGAGGCAGCCCTACGTAGGCAGGTTCAATGTCAGGATCACGTACCGGGCCATCATTGCTGTTACATGAATTTACAATAATCAAAAATATTAAAGCAGGTATATATCTCATTCATATTATTTATGTTAGCAAAAATAGCAAACTGTTTATTCTTTTTATAAATCATTAAAAATAAATGAATTAAAATTTTGTTATAGCATAAAATATAGCTACATTTGAATTACCTCTGAACCGGATTTAAGACTTTCCCCAAAAAAGACAAAGCCAGTTCAATTTTTTTTGCAGAAAATATTTTTTCTGTCAAAATTTTTTTTCCAATCCTTTGTTTAGCCATACGATACCTATTATAATACACCCAAATTGTCAAAGTATATATTTAGTTAATATTACTGCTATATTTCCAATCCTCTTTTAACCAGCCATTTTAACCAGTCAATATCTCGTGTAAGATCATTTTTTAATTACAAATAACTATTAAGAAATGAAATTATCGATCAGTTTATCTTTTGCATT
>JAYSWW010000417.1:0-7546 GCA_043717805.1 Ferruginibacter sp. | reverse complement strand
TTATTTGCCTTCATAAATATTATTTATCAGTTTAATTAACAACACCACAATTGGTTCAAATCAATTTGCAGGAAGATATCAGGCCGAATACTTTTTGTAAGCTGCTGCCAATTTTTTATCATACTGGTTTTCTTTATAACCAGACCCATTGTATTTCAGCGCTACATTGGCCCATCGTTTATTTTTAAGATCGTCTACAATATTGTTGACCTTTAGAAATTTACCAAGAATCATAAGTTGCCTGCCTTCGCTGTGCTTCATATCAGCCAGGAAATTAATGATCTCTTTATATCCAAGTGAACTAAAATGATAACCCATTGTTTGAAAACATCCATAAGATGCTGATGCATATGCAGCTTCAGTTATATTTGCAATGGTGGCAGAATTATCTCCCGGTTTGGCTATGTTCATTGCTTTGTTAAGCCTGTCCCATTCTCCCTTTCCACCAACATAAAATTTTTTGGTCCATTTTTTATACAATACATTTTCATTTCCGGAAACATATTTTAAGGGATCTATACCACGTTTAACCAACTGCCTCCAAAATTCATGACCTTCAAAAAGTATTTTGGGAAGATTGCCAGCTATTAAAAAACCACGGCCGCCGCTTTCAACATCATTCACTGCTTTTATAGCTGCCAGTTCTACACCCAGGCTATCAGCCATTTGCTTCAAATCACTTTCTTTCATGAACTTTTTATCCATTGCACGCAGATCTGCCTTAGAAGAATTGATAAGCCTTGTCCAGGTCTTGGTATAAACTTTGCCATCACTAACAAGGTTGTTATTAAGCTGGAATGCTGATACTGCATTTTCAGTTTCAGCATTAAAAATGCCATTCACCAATAAGCTGGCGCCATTTTCGTTTAAGAGTTCCTGCAACATGGACACCGCATCGCCGGAATCATTTTTTTTAAGTAAAATCATGAGATTTTTTTATTTGTTTTTTAAAATATTGCGAATGCCTTCAATAACCTGAAGCCAGCCCCTGGAAATGGGCGTGTAAGATGTTAAAGGAGCATCTTTATTTAAAACCTGTATATCATTTAATTTTTCATCAAAAAGCCACGAACAGTAATCTACAATGACGGGGATTACTCTTTTCTGGGAATTTTCGAGCGCTTCTTTCAATTCAATTTCTCTTATATACTCTGAGTTTAAGAAATTTGCAGAAATAAGTAAAATGATGTAATCAGATTTTTCCAATTGTTCTTTTATCACATAATCCCATTTGTCTCCCGCCTGTAATTCCCTGTCATCCCATGTTTCTACCCATCCTTCAATTCGAAGCGACAGCAACTGATCGGTAAACTGTGATAAGTAAACTTTATCTTTTGAAGAATAGGATATAAATAACCTGCTGGGCCTGTTTTCAAAATAGAGAATATTTTTAAAATCATTGATCCGGTATTTTTTACCTTGTTCATAAAATTCAAATTCCCTTTGTTTGCTCTTTAGTTGCAGATCCTTGATAGTAAAGTAAACTTTGCTGTCTGAAGATATTTCCTTATCAAAGGTCCATCCCCTGTTGAGTTCATCAATGGTATTTTCAATTTCCTTTTCCAGGCCATTCCTGCTAAAAGGTTTCATTGTTTTAATGTTTATGATTCCTTCCTGTTCATTTTTTACAAACTCTACCAAAACTTTTTCAATATTATTGCCTTCTCCCCTGCTGATGATAATGCCATTGCGCCAGAATGGGTTGCTCTTAATATTAAAGATCTGTTCTTTTCCCTGAGAGTTTATATACCTGGCAAAAAGATTAAGCAACAACGATTTATGGAAATATGCAACATAAACATAACGAAGTTGTGTATGCGTAAAAGTGTCCAGAAAGAATTTTACAGACGGGTCAGGTTCTGTTGGTAAAAATTGGGGCGCCAAATATTGAGTTTCATTGAGCTTTATGATCGAATTGTTTTTTGTAAGCAGTTCAAGTATTTTTTCATGATTTTTTATTTGTGCATTGGCAGTTATTTCCTTTGTTGTAAATACACCTTTCTCATTGCCTCTTTTAGCAATATCCATTGTTAATTTTATTTCGTCGTTGAGAAATTTAATATTTGTGTGTAAAACGGGATTGTTGGCATTGCTGCTATCAAAAAACATAATACCTGTATTGTTCAAAATATGAGCCATTACTTTTGCATCCGTTTCCCTGAATTCTACAGAAGCATCGTCAATGATTTCGATGCATTTCAGCATAAATTCATTGATGTTATAGATCATCAGATCATCTTCATTTCCTGCAAAATATTTTATGATTTTAATCTGGAAACTGCTAAGAATACGGCCAGCGAGATTCAATGCATACAAATAATCACTTAACAATTCCCTGAGTATTTCTGTACGTTTTCTTTTTAAAAGAGACACACCAAAATAACCCCAGATGTTGGGATACTGCTTGGATAACTTTACCTGGTTGAGCAATCCCTGGCCAAGGTCAATTTTATTCTGTATGATCAAGATCGGTGGAAGTTTGTCGGCATTCAGATTATTCCCGTCTTCACCCAGTCTGTATATTTCAAGGTATTTTCCCTTGAGGTTGTAATTAATAGATTCCAACCAATAAGACAAGGGATAATTATCATATAAAATGGTATCCCCTTTGCCATCAATGGGTTCATTCAATTCTTCGTATTTATTACTCATTGTATCCCAAAGTAATATATAGGCTGTATCGTGGCTATAATACATCTGATGGCAGTCGTGGTAATAATCTTGTCCGCCAAAATCAAACAAGTGTAATTTTGTCAAAGTCCCCTCCTCCGAAACAAGAAAATCAGCATCCCATTTTTGTATATCCAATATATGCGTTGATGCATTGTTTTCAGTAATTCTCCCTGTTCGCAAAAATTCACTGAAATTACTTTTACCTACTTTGCTGTTTCCAACCAGAATAAATTTCAGGTACTCCAGTTTTTTTCTGCCGTGAGTAACGGTATCTTCAAAATGTTTTAATACTGCTGCCCTTCCATGTATGATGACTTCTTCTGGCGGATCGGACAATGGATTCTCTTTCACAAAAACACCTTCCTCATCTTCATTAAAACTGTATTTAAAACAAACCTCAAGTCCTTTTTGTATGTGCTGCTGCAATGGCTTAAGCGATGTAACCTTATTATTTGTCAGTACAATTCTTTTTAGCCAGGTCATATTTTTCAACTCTGAAAGATCGGAAATGCTGTTATGCCCCAGGTACAGATTTTTTAATTTACTTAAGTGTGATATGTTTTGAATATTCTCAATTTTATTTTCTGAAAGTCCGAGGTAAACAAGTTGCTTATTATTTTCCAACCCCTTAATAATATTTATGTCGTTTTTCCAAAGATCCAACATGGTCAATTTATCAAGTGATTCAAGATTTTTTATTTCAGCTATTTTATTCCCTTTCAGACTAAGCCTTTGTAAGCTTACCATCGTGCTTAAATTCTGAATGCTGTCAATCCTATTGTCACTAAGGTTAAGAACTTCCAACCCGGTAAGCGTTTCAAGGTTTTCAATAGTTGAAATATTGTTGTTACTAAGGTCTAATTTTAATAGTTCCTTTATTGAGAGCATTTCAAATGGAATGCTGTTGAGATTACAACCCGATAAGTCGATAAATAATTTATCCTTGTTTTTCGCGTTTTGAAAAGCAGCTAAAGCTTTTTCATTATTCAACACTTCAAGGATTGATTTTACAGCCGATACTATTTCAGTTAGTGCTGATTTAAATTCTGAAAATGCATTAACCGCCTTTCCATGTTTAGGTAATGATAGATAAGAACCAAAAGGCAATTGCTGCCAGGGGCATTCTTCTAAAATAACAGGAATCACTTTCGCTTTACCTGCAGATGCCTTTTCCATGATAGCCTGTAAAGTTGAATTTACTTTATCCAGGGTTTGAATATAATTATTACTTACAAGCAGCAAGAAAATATCAGTCTCATTTACAACTTCCTGTAAGCTTACTTCCGCAATGTTGCTTGAGTATATTACCCTTGGATAAATAAATTCCACATTATACTCTCTTGAAACAGGAAGCAAACCTTCGTTAATTTGCTGAAGCATTTTTTCATCGCTCAACGAATAGGCAATAAATATTTTGATTGGTCGCTGGCTTTGCAAAATATAAAATGATTTAAGCAGTTATTTTTAATAATAATTTTACCTGACTAATTAAACAAATTATAAGTTGTCATGTCGCTTCAATAAATTCATGTCTGAATTGAGTATGACCAACAAAATGAAATACATTTTATTGTTTAACCAATTAACCGGTATTAAGTATGCGTGGTGTTTTTTCCGCTTTGCAAAAATAATTTCACTTAAATAATTATTGCGGAAGTGTTTAGCAGGTAGAATTAAGAGGGCAGGATTATGTTTTGTAAAATTTATGCTATAAACCTAAGAATTTTATTTTACAATTATATACCTCAAAGTGGTAGTATTTTGCCGGCTCAGAACAATTATTCACATACAACCTTGATTAATACGAAAATCATAAATTATTTCTTCGCCAACAAAATTAGATTTCAAAAGTCCGAAACCAAATAAACAATATCTAAATAAACAAGCCAAAACTGTTACAAAAACCCACTATTTCAGCCCATAAATTCAACACAAAATCAATGATCCGGTACTAGGGATTTTGCAATTAAAAAACAAATATAAAGTACTAATAAATTTGTGATTCCAATCATAAAAAAAATAAATTTTTCCTATTAGCTTTAGCTTTTTATAGTTATTAACCAATAAAACCAACTAAATGCAACACAGGATTAAAACAATATTCAGCGGTGCTGTTTTATTGCTGGCCATGGCCTGCAACGACAATGAAACTACCAGCAGTAACAGCCCAACTTCAGCAACCAGTAACGAACCCGTTGCCGGACAATCAGCTGTAAAAGACGACATGTCTGCTAAAAATGTGGTTCAGGTTGCCATTGGCAGTAAGGATCATACAACCCTTGTGGCAGCGGTTAAAGCAGCTGAACTTGTTGATGCTTTAAGTAATGCCGGCCCATTCACCGTTTTCGCACCCACGAATGCAGCATTTGATAAACTTCCTCCGGGAACGGTAGATGGTTTATTAAAACCAGAAAAAAAGGATGACCTGACTGATATTTTGCAATACCATGTTTCGGTGGGTGTTTACAAGGCAGATGCTTTACAGGACGGCCAGGTATTGGGCCAGGTTAATGGTGGGAATATCACTATCACAAAAAAAGACGGAAAAACTTATGTGAACAGTACTGCGGAGATCATAGCTTCCATACCAGCTTCCAATGGCATCATACATGTAATTGATGCGGTATTATTGCCTCCGAAGAATTAATCTCAAAAACCATGAAATAAAAACGTGCTGCTGTTCAGCACGTTTTTTTATGTTTTCGATTTAAAAATTTCAAGTTGAATGACAGTGGAAATGCTCAAAGCCCTTTGTTTTGCCAGGTTGGCTTTTTCACCTGTGAAACATTCATCTACTGTACTAAAAAATAATTTATTCCATTCAGCAAAATGTTCTGTTGTTAATGGAAAAAGCTGATTCAGGTGTTTGTGTACCATCAAAGGATTTCCGGTATAACCGCCGGAAAAAAATATAGCATTTTCCCAGAAACTATACATGACCGGTAAATGTTTTTCCCAGTTTACCTGCACGATGTCATTGAAAATATAACCAATGACCGGGCTTAATTTTACTTTTGCATAAAAAGTATTTACCAGTAATTCAACATCTTTTCCTGATTCCAGATCCTTGTTCATAATTTGCAATTTTCACTTTTAATCAAAGTCGATCTCGTTTAATATTGCTTCTCCACAATGCTGCTGAATAAGCGGAAACAATATTCTTTCTTCTTTTCTGATATGCAAGTCCAGTGCAATTCCCAATTGATCAAGGTCAGCTTCCAGGTTTACTGAATTGCCAAGATCCAAAAAAGATTTTGTCAGCAATTCATGTTCGAGAATAATCTCCTTCCCGATCCTCTCTATTTCTGCATGGCAATGCTGTACTTTTCCGATCACCTGTTCTTCTTTCCTGAAATGTTCTTTCAATGAATTGTTATACATGTTTTGTGCATAAACAACTTTACCGGAATTATCAACAGGCAGATCCTTATACACAGGTGCAGCTTTTTTCAGCAATTGTGCCAATATGAGTGCATGGTGATGTTCTCTCGACAATGGTGCCAACGAATCATGTCTTTTCATTGCAAATTATTTTGAAACTGAACTGAATCAATATGGTAAATACAGGGTTCATAAATCTTTCCTTCCGAATTTTCTAACAGAGAACCATAGAGGCAGTACGATCCAAACAACCAACACAAAAAATGCCAGTATCAAACCTGCCTGGGTTCCGAAAAAATTTTTAAAAATAGCACCGGTATATCCCATCAATGCGGATACATCAAATTTTAATAAGATCATGATCCTGCTGAGGTCGATCGGGTTCAATGCACTTATCCCAACCATTATTTTTTCCAGCGGATAATCGGCAAATTGAAATAATATGAACAATACCAGCCCATCAAATATCAATGCGAAATACAACCACAATAAGATGGTTACACCGATCCCTTTGGCTTTGTCCCTGGTGATAACTGCCGCCAGCATTGCAATGGATACAAATATCACCGACAACAACAAACCGGTTCCGAGCATCATGAAACCCGTTGCTGTTGCTTCATACAAAAGAATGGGAATACCTGCACCGATAAAAAATGCAAATACAAAGGAACAGGAAAGGCCGGAAAATAAACTCAGCCATATCGACCTTCTTTTCAAAGGCTGGCTAACAAGCAACTCCAGGAATTCAGCACTGTTGTATACATAAATGGCAGAAAACAACATACTTACCAGGGGAACAATGATTAAAATAATATTTAGCAAACTCAATAAGCCTTTCGATGAATTGTCTTCCAAATTAAATATACTGAGTGAAATGACGAGCAGGAATAAAGTATATGCCAGCATGATCTTATTGCGCAGTATATCAATGATCACATATTTGATAATTTTTTTCATCGGTTTCCTTTCAGCATTACGTTAGCAATCACTTTTGATAATTTTTGTTCGCCGGTATCAACACGCAGTTCTTCAATACTTTTATGAAAACAGAGTTTGCCGTCCTGCATATAAATAACCTGTGTAACCAGGTCATCCAGCTCACTTAAAATATGGGATGTGATTAAGATCAGTTTGCCTTTCTTTTTTTCAGTGATGATCTTTTCCTTCAGAATTTCAGAAGCAACGGGATCCAGCCCGGCTGTTGGTTCATCCAGTATCAATACGTCGGGGCTGAATAAAAATGCCAGAGAGGCGCTTACTTTTTGCCTGGTGCCGCCCGACAAAGTCCTCATCCGTTTTTTCAATAAATTGTTTAACCCAAATTTAATGATCAGGTCATCATCAAGTGATTGATCGATTTTACCCCTGATGTCTTTCATCATATCCAATATCTGGCCAATGGTCATATTATCAGGGTAACGCCCAATTTGCGGCATATAGCCGATAAATGAACGGTATTTCCAGTCGTGCAGAATATTTTTTTCATTGAATG
>JAYSWW010000416.1:0-2962 GCA_043717805.1 Ferruginibacter sp. | reverse complement strand
TGATGGCAAAATAAAATTGCCATATTTAGGATTGATTCAGGCTGCCGGGCTTACCAGGCGGCAACTGGAAGCCTTTTTAACAGAAAGATTTAAAGATTATACAAAAGAACCTGTTGTAAATGTCAGGTTTTTGAATTACAATTTCTCAGTTCTTGGAGAAGTTGCCAAACCAGGCAGGTATAATATGCCAACTGAACGCACCAGCATTTTAGAAGCACTTAGCATCGCTGGGGATCTGAGTGAAATGGGGAAGAGGGAAAACATATTGGTTATACGCGAAGTAAATGGCCAAAGGGAATTTGCCAGGTTAAACCTGTTGTCAAAAGACATCTTTAAATCTCCTTATTTTTATTTAAAGACCAATGATGTCATTTATGTGGAAGCTGTTAAAACACGCTTTATTTCAAGAACAGGTGTGCCGCAGTATATAGGCATAGTAGCTGTTGGAATATCTTTACTGATCACCATCATTAACATTACAAAAAAATAGTTTAATACATTCTTTATAATGGCAGCACCTAATTCAGCATTCAATATTCAAACTGAATCGATAGATCAGAATCAGCAAATAAGAAGGGTTTTCTTTCGCATAATGCCATTTTGGCCATTGATCATTTTTGTTATTGCAATAAGCTTGTTGGGTGCATATATTTATTTGAGATATGCAATTCCTGAATACGAAGCAAATGCCAGGCTGATCGTAAATGATGATTCACAACAAAAAAGCGCCAATTTACTGGAGGCATTCAAAATTGATACGAGAAACATTTCAAATGAAACGGAAAGGGAACTGGAAGTGTTGGGTTCAAAAGACCTGTTGAGAATGTTGGTTGTTAAACTGCAATTAAACGTTCAATACAGTCAAAAAGGATTTGTAAGGGACGGGCAGTTTTATAACAATCCTCCCGTAAGGATCGAATTGTTAGAGCCGGATTCAATAGGATCAAGATTTTTTGGAGAACTGAAAATAATCAACAATAAGGTTAGTTTTGGCAATCAGCTTTATCCGGTAGATACACTGGTTAAAACAAATTTTGGAAATGCCAGGTGGCACATCAACAATGATTATAAAATTGTTTCACCCGAAAAAATATTTCTTACAATTCTACCGGTTTCCTCCACTGTCAATGGGATTAAAAATGCATTGTCAATTAAACCAATAAGTAAACAATCTTCCATTCTTGAACTTACTTACAGGGATGAGATACCGGGTCGTGGAATAGTGATACTTGAAAACCTTATCAATTTATACGGAACTTCTACTGTTGATTATAAAAGCAGGATCTCTGCCAATACACTTAAATTTTTAGATGACCGTCTTCGACTGGTTTCTGATGAATTGAGCGGTGTAGAAAGAAATCTTCAGAGTTTTAAATCGTCACAGGGTATCGTTGATTTAGGTGCAGAAGGAACTTTATACCTTGATCAGTTAAAAAGGACTGATACAAAGATCAGTGAACTGGATGTTCAGCTGGAAGTCATCAAGCAAATTGAACAATATGTTGCCAAACGCAACAGCAGCAACAGTGATGTGCCCGCTACACTGGGCATTGCCGATCCTGTTTTGACAAGCCTTCTTGATCAATTGTTCAAAGCTGAATATGACGTGGAGAAGTTAAAGCAAACTTCAGGAGGTAAAAACCCTCAGATTGAAATTTATGAACAACAGATTGCCAGGCTAAAGCCAAGTATCACAAACAGTTTGAATAACCTGAAATTAAGTATGATTGCCAGTCGATCCAGGTTACAGTCTGATAATGACCGTTTAAGTTCAAACCTCGGAAAGATTCCTCAGAAAGAACGATTATTGCTGGATATCAGCAGGCAACAAGGTATAAAGAATGCGATCTATACTTTCTTATTACAGAAAAGAGAAGAATCTGCCATTACTGCTGCATCTATTGTTCCGAATTACCGGGTAATTGAAAAACCGGAATCAGCAGGTATTGTAAAGCCTGTTGCAAAAAGGATCTATACGATCAGTGTCATCTTTGCAATCATTCTGATAGTGATCTACATCTATATCAAAGAGTTTTCCAACAGCCGTTTGATTTACAGGAACCAGATTGAAAGCAGGGTGCCCATCCCGATTGTAGGGGAACTTATTTTTCAACAGAATGAAAATAAATCACCGGTCGTAGTTGGTTCTGGCAAACGCACACTGATCGCAGAACAATTCAGGGAACTGCGAACCAACCTGAGTTATATTACCGCAAATTCAGCGGATGAAAGTAAAGTGATCCTGGTTACCTCATCCATACCAAATGAAGGGAAAAGCTTCGTGGCTATCAATACTTCAATTAGTATATGCCTAACTGGTAGTAAAGTTGTTTTATTGGAATTTGATCTGCGCAAACCTAAGATCAGCAGTGTGTTGGGTATTACCCGCGATCCCGGATTGAGTAATTATTTGATTGGTAAAGCAACAGCGGAAGAGATTGTTCAGCCCCATGCAGATATTGCCAATTTCAGTATCATTCCATCTGGGCCTGTTCCGCCGAATCCTGCTGAACTGATGAGCACTCCAAGACTTGTTGAATTGATCTCTTATTTAAAACAACATTTTGATTTTATCATTATAGACTCACCGCCGGTGGCTTCTGTAACAGATGCCAAGATACTGGCAGGTGTTGCAGATCTTACCCTTTATATCATCCGGCATAATTATACCGATATCAGTTTCCTTCAGTTGCTCAATGATAATTTTCAAAAAAAGACATTCCCCAGTTTAAATATTGTTTTTAACGGCATTAGCAGTAAAAAGATCATAGGCTATGGTTACGGTTTTGGTAAAGGATTTGGATATGGATATGGATATGGTTATGGTTACGGTTATGGTTACGGTTATGGATACACTGAAGATCCCAAAAAGAAAAATTCCTGATATATATGAATTTGAAAAATAAATTCTCTTTTTTCGGGGGCTTCATTTTTAATAAAAATATTTTTTTCGTAAACATTC
>JAYSWW010000415.1:0-2964 GCA_043717805.1 Ferruginibacter sp. | reverse complement strand
GCCTTTTTGTAGACCCACTGGTCATAAAATACCTGAACAGGCTAAGTGATTATCTTTTTGTGTTAGCCAGGTACACGGGGCAATTATTCCAGGTTGCTGAAATTCCCTGGAAACCAAGGATAAAATCATAATAATATTGAAAATCTTACTATTAGATCTTTCAAATTCATTTTTTCATCTTACTATATTTCTTTACTTTTGCAGCCCTTTTACAAAGGTAATACAATGAAATTCTGAATTTGATTCATATGTCGGGGTATCCCGATATAATTGCAAATTGGATTCATATGTCGGGGTAGCTCAGCTGGTTAGAGCATCGGATTCATAACCCGAAGGTCGGCAGTTCAAGTCTGCTCCCCGATACCAAGCCTTGATCACTCAAGGCTTTTTTATTGAAATCAAATTTCGCTTTCAATTCAAAACAAAACTTCGGTTTTTTTGATGAATCTGTCAGCAGTTTGTAAAATTTTAATGCCGGGTTGATCGAAAATTGAAAGAATCTCTATTAACTTTATTTTTGCAGACAATCATTACAATCAAAAAATTCAACTAAATAAAATGGATTCAAAACAACAGAAAGAAACACTGACCTACTTCAAAGACTTTGCAAAAGACTGGAAAGAAAAAGCTACAGGTCAAAAACAATTCAAGGTTAATGTTATAAACCAGCGAAACGGCTTCGTTTTAGAAGTCATAAAATCAAGGCCTTCAAATACCACAACATTGGATGTAGGTTGTGGAACAGGTGAACTGGTTCATGAAACTGCTAAATTAAATATACATGCCATTGGCGTTGATTTCTCCAGTGAAATGATAGAACTGGCTAAAGAAACAGCCCAAAAAGAGAATATCAGCAATACTGAATTTGTTTGTGCATCCATTTATGACTATGTTATAGACAACGGATCAGTGGATGTGATATCTGCCAACGGGTTTCTTGAATATATCTCCTATGAACAGTTTGATCAGTTTCTGACCAAATCTTACGAAATGCTAAAAAAAGATGGGGCTTTGGTCCTTGGTTCAAGAAACCGGTTGTTTAATATCTTCTCATTAAATGAGTATACGCTGAATGAAATTACCAGTAAGAATATCGAAGGGTTATATCAGGAAGCTATTTGTCTTTCTACCCTAACACACCCTTCCGAACTTCTTAAAATAAAAGCCGTACCACTGGAAAGCCCGGATGCCAAACACGGTTATACCGGAATTGATGTATCTACCAGGTTTCAATTTACCCCGGCACAATTGGTGCAAATGCTCGATGCAAAAGGATTTAAAGTAGAAGCTTTGTGCCCGGTTCACATACATGGAACTTCTCCGGATTATGCAAGCAGCCACAAAGAAATACATTATAACATTTCTAATTTATTAAGCCAGGCTTCAAATGAAGAAAAAGATAGCAGGTATAAACTCATCCCCAATGCGTCCTCTTTCATGATACATGCTGTAAAAAAGTAAACATGAAAAACAATGTTTCCATTATCATGTATCACTATGTAAGGGAGCTGAAGCATGGTAAATTCCGTGATATCAATGGTTTGGATATTGAGTTGTTTAAAGATCAGGTCAAGTACCTGGTTAAGCATTATCATTTCATTACTATGGATGAACTCATTCATAGTATTGAAAACAACATTCAATTACCACCTAAAAGTACTTTACTGAGTTTTGACGACGGTTATTCTGATCACATTGATTGTGTGCTTCCTGTACTGGCTAGCCATCATATCCAGGGGTCATTCTATCCATCTGCAAAAGCAATTATGGATAATGAGGTGCTGGATGTAAATAAAATACATTTTATCCTTGCTGCTGTTGCGGATAAGAATATTATCATAAACGAGCTGTTTGCCAAACTGGATCAATACCGCAAAGAATATCAGTTGGAAAGCAACGATTCATATTTTACCAGGTTTGCCATTGCCAGCCGCTTTGATTCTAAAGAGGTAAGATTCATAAAAAAAATGCTCCAGGTATCTTTGCCCGAGTCATTGAGACGAATAATCTGTGATCATTTGTTTAAGAAATATGTAACGGAAGATGAAGCGGCGTTTAGCCGTGAATTGTATTTGAGTATAGGCCAGGTAAAAGAATTGAGAAATCAGGGTATGCATATCGGAAGCCATGGATATAAACATTATTGGCTGGGATCTTTGTCAAAAGAAAACCAGGAGTTAGATATTGACAGGTCTCTGGAATTTTTGAAACTGGTTGGTTGTGATTTAAACAACTGGACCATGTGTTACCCTTATGGAAGCTATAACAATGATACGATCGATATCCTGCAAAGCAGGAACTGTAAATTGGCATTGACCACAAAAATTAATGTTGCAAACCTCCATGAGCAAAACAGGTTTGAGTTGTGTCGCCTGGATACAAATGACATTCCGGTAAATGAAAATGCTGTAACAAATAAATGGTTTGAAAATGCCTGATTGAAAATCGGGCCAACCAATGATTGATAATTAAAATATATCAGTATTTTATTCAATAAAAAAAAATCCTCCGGTCAAATGGAGGATTTTATTATTGATATTTTTAAGCTGGTTAATTTGTACTGATCTCAACAACATTTTTATCACCTGCTCCACCAACTTCACAATTGGTTGTGATCCTTTCTGCGCTGATTCCTTCTTTTTCCCTTAATTGCTTCCTGATGGCATCTACTCTTTTTTGGCAGACTGCCTGAGAAGATTTAGAAGTTTCAGCATTTCCTTTTATCATGATCTTGCAATCGGGCCTTGCTTTCATTTTTGTAGCGATTACAGCAATGATCGCACGTGTTTCATTTGATAAATTGATGCTGTTACCCCTAAACGTAAGGGCAGGATAATCGGAAGGGCAGTTGGCATTCAGATTCCCTTCAGCGTCAGTATCTCCGTCACCTGTTCTTCCTTTGCAACAGGCTGGGTCAGGGCATTTACCAACGCCATCTGCATCAACAGGCTGGCATTCAGTTGG
>JAYSWW010000414.1:0-2967 GCA_043717805.1 Ferruginibacter sp. | reverse complement strand
TCAAACAAAATCATGGCGTTGAGATCGAGATAGACGCCATACCACTGGATGATGAAAAAACCTACAAGCTTTACCAGCAGGGCGATACAAATGCTACTTTCCAGTTCGAAAGCCCCGGCATGCAAAAATACCTGCGTGAATTAAAACCGGATAAATTCGATGACCTGATCGCCATGAATGCCCTGTACAGGCCGGGCCCCATGTCATACATCCCGCAATTCATTTCAAGAAAACACGGCCGCGAAATAGTGAGTTATGACCTGCCCGATATGCAGGAATTCCTGGAAGAAACATACGGCATCACCGTTTACCAGGAACAGGTAATGTTGCTGTCACAAAAACTGGCATCATTCAGTAAAGGAGATGCGGATGTGTTGCGCAAAGCAATGGGTAAGAAACAAATTTCAGTCCTGAATAAAATGAAGGTCCAGTTCGTTGAAGGTGCTACCGCCAAGGGGCACCCGAAAGAAATGCTGGAGAAAATATGGAAGGACTGGGAAGCATTTGCACAATATGCATTTAATAAATCGCACTCAACCTGCTATGCCTTTGTTGCCTATCAGACAGCTTATTTAAAGGCGCATTACCCCAGTGAATACATGGCGGCCGTATTAAACCATGCCGGCAGCATCGACAAGATCACATTCTTTATGGAAGAATGTAAACGGATGGGCTTAACAGTATTAGGCCCGGATATCAATGAATCAAACAATGGATTTGCAGTAAACAGGAAAGGTGAGATTCGTTTTGGATTCAGTGGCCTAAAAGGAGTTGGTGAAGCAGCCATTGAAAACATTGTTGAAGAAAGAAACAAACACGGGCATTTTAAAGATGTATACGACCTTGTGAAAAGGGTAAACCTCCGTTCGGTGAATAAGAAATCACTGGAAAGCCTTGCCTATAGTGGCGCTTTTGATTGCTTTAAAGACATTCACCGTGCGCAATATTTTTACCAGGCACCGGGCGATAGTCCATCAATTGAGAAAATAATAAAATTCGGGGCCATATTCCAGTCGCAGGCTGCCAATGCAACCAATACACTTTTCGGCGACCTGCAAATGCCGGAGATCATTGCGCCCAAATTACCCATTTGCCCGCCCTGGCAATTGGTAGAACAACTTGATTTTGAAAAAGAAGTAACGGGGATGTATATGAGCGGGCATCCGCTGGATAATTTCAGGTTTGAATTGAAGCATTATAACATGACTCCCCTATTTGATTTCAATGAAATTAAAAACGCGATCTCAGTTATCCCAACGTCTAAACAATTCCGGCTGGCCGGCCTGGTGATAGAAGCACAACACCGGCTAACCAAAACAGGAAAGAATTTTGGCGTATTGCACATAGAGGATTTTAGCGGGAAATCAGAATTCATGCTTTGGAGCGAAGATTATGTGAAGTATACCAATTACCTCGAAAAGGGAATGATCGTTATGATCGAAGGAGCATTCAGGCAACGGTATAACAGCGACCAATATGAATTCAAGATCGCAAAACTGCACTTGCTTGAAACGGTAAAATCATCGCTGACAAAAGAAGTCATTATAGACATTCCTCCGCAGTTCATTGATGAAGATTTTGTTAGCTTCATTGACAGGAATATGAAAACCCATCCTGGCCGCACAGCCATTAAATTCAATATCAGCGATGCATCACAGAAACGTAAGATAAGTATGCGGTCACTCGAAAAAGGCTTTACCATGAACGATGAAATGGCAGTGTTCTTAAACAACAATCAAAACATAGATGTGAGCGTACTGACTGTTTAAGGCAATATTAGTACGTCATTGCGGGGAACCCACGTCATTGCGAGGAACGAAGCAAGCTCCCAGGTAAATAAAAGATTGCTTCGTTCCTCGCAATGACGTACTCGCAATGACGTACTTAGGCAGGAAAACCTGACTTTTTGCATGTATTAACAAGAACTTATACACTGTGGATATGTCAATTCAGCAAGATTGGCTGAATGGCTGTAAATTTGCAGATTCATTGACACAATAAAACAATTTAAAATAAAAAATTATGGCACAGGAATTCACAGATGCAAACTTTAAAACAACGGTTTTAGATTCTGATAAGTTATCGGTTATTGATTTTTGGGCAGAATGGTGCGGACCATGCAGGGCAATCGGTCCGGTTATTGAAGAACTGGCAAAAGAATACGAAGGCAAGGTAAATGTAGGAAAAGTAAATGTGGATGTAAACCCCCAGGTTTCTATGAACTATGGAATTACCAGTATCCCCGCCATCTTATTTGTAAAGAATGGTGAAGTGGTTGACAAATTGGTTGGAGCCCAGCCAAAAGCAAATTTTGTAAAGAAAATTGAAGCGCATAAATAATTAAAAAATTACAGTTACAAAAAAAGCCTTCCATTAAAAAGGAAGGCTTTTTTATTGATTCATTGAATTCGATCAATGAGTAATGGTCAAATTATAACCAGTATTTACGGTGATTACAACTGTGGGATTCATTTGCAGACTTCTGATAACTGCATTTGAACTGATAACAATCGTACCTGATAAAATTTTTACATCCGTATAACTGTCCGGTACAGATCCACAACTCCAGTTAGCCGGGTTTTCCCAAACATTGTTCATTGCCCCGGTCCATGTATTTGAAAATCCGATAGTGAACTTTTCGCTATAATTCCCATCTACCAAACACCTGAATTGATATCCATACCAACTGGAAGGAATATTTATCAGGCTCAGCATATTGGTCGTTACATTATTGTAATTGGCATTGTTGCTGATATTATTGAAGCTAATATTATTGGTACTTAATTGCCATTGGTAACTGGTTCCACTTATATTAGAAGTCAAACTGGCATTTCCACCGGGGCATAAATTGGTATTCTCCCCTACTTTATTACGAAGGATCGATACATATCCAAACCCTGAAACATAGGCAATATCAGGTTTACCATCCATATCCAGGTCACCAATATCATTTGTACCGGTTGCTCC